>CAZAWS010000187.1:0-4504 GCA_964488755.1 uncultured Anaerolineaceae bacterium
AGACCAGTTTTCCTGATACCCAGTCTACTGATACCTAGTCTACTGATACCTAGTTTCCCGATTCCTAGTCTACTGATTCCTAATTCACTGATACCTAATCAACTAATCACCCAGCAACCGCTTCGCGTTCTTTACGCGCATGAGACTTAAGGTAAAGCATTGTCATCCAAGCAACGAAAACATTCGATAAGAATAAAGCGGGCGCAAGCCACGGGCTTCCCAAGAGTAAACGACTGACCAACGCCGTCACCATCAAAAGAATGAAAGCGAGCGGGGTCAGGAATTTCCAGTTGAAAGCGAGCATGTGGTCAATGCGGATACGCGGAACGGTGTATTTGACCCACATAATTACCCAGTAGAAGAAGAAAGCCTTCCCCATGAAGATGATTGCGCCCCAAATAGGTGATCCCCAGAACAAATTCTCAAGCCCAAAGAGACGGTGACCGCCAAAGAAAAGCAACGCAATGAATCCGCCAAAAGTGAGAGAGTGGAGCAATTCGCCCGCATAAAAGAGACCAAATTTTATCCCAGTATATTCGGTGTGAAAACCAGCCACAATTTCCGATTCAGCTTCGTTCAAATCGAAGGGAGAACGTCCCAACTCGGCGATGGCAGAAATCAGGAAAATCAGAAAAGCCAAAGGTGAAAGCCAGAAAAAAGCCGTGTCCGCTTGCGCTTCAACAATGCCAACTGCGCCCATTGACCCCGCCAAAACAGTGACAATCAAAATTGCGGCAACCATCGGGATTTCGTAAGAAATCATCTGCGCCACGGTGCGAAACGCGCCCATTGTCGCATATTTGTTATTTGACGACCACCCAGCCATAATCACGGAGAGAGTCCCGATTGATCCCGCGGCAACCAGATAAAGCATCGCCACATTCAAATCCACACCGACCATCCGCGGAGCAAAAGGCAAAATCGCCCAGAGCAAAAGCACAGACATCAGCGAGAAAATCGGAGCCAAGTTGAAGAGAACAACATCCGCTCCAAAAGGGGTAATATCTTCTTTAATTAGCAGTTTGACAATATCCGCGAAAGGCTGAAAAACGCCAAAAGGACCAACTCGGTTCGGTCCCAAGCGGTCCTGAAAACGCGCCACCACTTTTCGCTCAATCCAGACCAGAAAGATATCCAAAACCATTGCAAAGGTGACAAAAGCCAAAATCCCGATTAGATAAATCAGGACAGTTGCCGTAGTTTCAGACATCCCGCCACTCGTGAAGGATGCCAACATCGAGTTAAACATCGTAGTAATTGGATCGTTCCAAAATTCCATGAGTTACTCCTTACACAATTTAGTCTCTTCCCTCCTCTAACTCCCACCAGAGCGGGGGGAGGACCAGTCCCTCTCCCATTTTGGGGAGGTTGAGTGGGGGAGAGAACCCCTTACACAGAAAAAAGCTGAAAGGATATTTTCTCCTATCAGCCTTTGAAATTCTTATACGGGTTCTAAACCCACTCTAACATATCCTTTTTCCAAACATAAACCAGCCCAGCAAGCAAGATAAGGATAAAAATAATGCCTTCAAAAACAGCAAAAAGGGGCAAGCTGTTCAAAGAGACTGCCCACGGGAAAAGGAAAACGGTTTCAACATCAAAAACCAGAAAAACCAACGCAAAAATATAGTATTGCGCCTTAAACTGGATCCAACTATCACCTACTGTTTCAATACCGCACTCATAGGTACTTTGCTTAATCGCATTGGGTTTTTTCGGTCCCAAAAACGCAGCAATAGCAATCGCGGCAAAGGGAATAAACATCCCCACCAAAACAAAAATACCAACGTAAATCCACGGGGTTTGACTTCCCATAAAGCACTCCATCAAATTTGTTTTTATCTGAATAATGAAGGAATTTTACCATATAATTCCTGTCTGCTTTTCATATGATATTTGTCAGTGTATTGCAGACAATAATAAGAGGAAGGATACTTCTAGACCGCTTCCCGCCCCGCCTGAAAAGCCTTTCTATTCAACCCAACAAACTTCGGCGGGACGCGCGCCACAATTACATCTAGCCATGTTTCTGCGTCCATCTCTAAAATCTTCGAGAGTGCCCCGAGCAAAACCACATTCGCGGCTTTGGCGTTCCCCAGCTCTTCGGCAATGGCGACACCTTTGACCCAATGCACATTCTCCGTCACCGGCGCAAAAGCGGATTTTATCTCCTCCTCGCTCGGATACTCCCCGCCGCCAGAACTAACGGTAATAGGAATAATCTCATAATCATTAATCAGCACCATCGCATCGGGGCGAATCCCGCCCACGAAACGGATTGCCTCCAATTTCTCGAAAGAAATCAAAATATCCGCTTCGCCATCGGGGATTATGGGCGAAAAAACCTGCTCTCCCCAACTGACGTGTGAAACCACACTTCCGCCACGCTGAGACATGCCATGCACCTCGGCTTTTTTTGTATCATAGCCAAGCGCGATCCCCAATTCTGCCAAAACATTACTGGCAAGAATAGTTCCCTGCCCGCCAACGCCTGTGAGTAAAAATTTTCTTGTTTTCATAAAACACCTCAAAAGAATCTACTAGCACGTTTTTTTGTACACGGAGTTTCACGGAGAAAAACTATATTATTACGAAAAAAACAAAAAAAGTTTTTCTCCGCGTAATCCGCGTTATCCGTGTACAAAAACTCTTACGCCATCCTCAACTTCAAAACATCTTCCCTAAACAAAATCGCATCACGCGGACAAACCTGTGAGCAGATCTCGCATCCTGTGCAGAGCAAGGGGTCAATTTCTGCCAGCGGACGTTGCGACTTCTCATCCACTTTATCCGATTTGATGATTGCTGGGCAACCGATTCTAAAACAGAGTGTACAGCCATTGCAATCTTCTTCAACAACTGCCAAAGGCAGATATTTTTTGCGCTCATCGGGCATCAACGCGCAGGCGTGATCGGTAATCAGCACGGCTGGCTCGTCAATTTTCAGCCATTCTTTAAGCGTGCTTTCGATTGCATCTACGTTATAAGCTGGAACCCGTTTTACGGTTTTGATGCCAATTGCGCGCACCAAGGCTTCAATATCCACTTCGTTCGCCACTTTCCCTTGCAAAGTTTTCCCCGATGCGGGGTTTTCTTGCTGCCCCGTCATGCTCGTAATGCGATTATCCATGATAATCGTAATCACGTTGCTCCCGTTATACGCCACGTTCATCAAGGCTTGTACGCCGGTGTGAAAAAATGTCGAGTCGCCGATTACGGCAATGTGTCGCTCGCTGTCTCCTGCTACCATCGCGCCATGCGCCACGCCCATGCTCGCGCCCATGCACCCGCAAGTATCCATCGCACTCAGGGGCGGCACCACGCCTAAGGTATAGCATCCGATATCTCCATTGACGGGGCGTTTTAATTTATGCAAAATATAAAAAGAGCTTCTATGAGGACATCCTGGACAAAGGACGGGGGGACGATTGGGGAGATTCGCCTGTAAAATGAGCGGAATCTCCTTGTCAGCTTTCGGAGCAGACGTGGATTTGGGCTGGGCACCTGCTTCGTTCGGCAGCAATCCAGCCCGAACCGCGTTCGTCCGCACAATCTTCGGGTCTAATTCACCAGTGATAGGAAAAATCGACTTGAAATGCGGATACGCGCCAGAATCCCATCCATCTGCTGGTTTATATAAGTTTACACCCATCAACAAAACCTGCTCTTCAATGAAAGGATCGAGTTCTTCGAGCACAATCACCTTATCCATTTGCGCCGCAAAATCTCGAATTTTCTGGGGCGGGAGCGGATAAGACATGCCGAGTTTGAGTACGCTGGCTTCAGGAAAAACTTCACGGGCGTATTGATAAGCAACGCCGTTGGTGATAATCCCCAACTTTTTACCGCGCATTTCAACGCGATTTAGGGGCGTAGTTTCGGAAAATTCGCTCAGTTTTTTAAGCCGTTCCTCAACAATAGGATGCCGCCCGCGTGCATTGGCGGGAACCATCACATATTTGGCAGGATTGCGCGGGTATTTGCTCGGCTCAGGTTGCTGATAGCGATCGGGACCCGTTTCTACGAGGCTATCGGTATGACAAATGCGCGTAGTGGGGCGCACGAGAACTGGAGTATCGAAAGTTTCGCTGAGTTCAAATGCCGCCAAAACCATATCTTTGGCTTCCTGACTATCGGCGGGATCAAGGCAGGGAATACGCACAAATTTGGCATAATTGCGAGTGTCCTGCTCATTTTGCGATGAGTGCATGGCGGGGTCATCGGCGACAATGATAACCAAACCCGCTTCTGCGCCCGTAGATGCCGCGTAAAAAAGCGAATCGGCGGCAACATTTAAGCCCACGTGTTTCATCGTGGCGAGGGCGCGTTTGCCTGAGTATGCCGCGCCAACCGCCACATCGAGGGCAACTTTTTCATTGGGTGCCCATTCGGCATAAACGCCGGGCATTTTGGCGAAATTCTCCAAAATCTCGGTGCTGGGCGTGCCCGGGTAACCAGAGGCAACTTCCACACCAGCCTCCCACGCACCGCGTGCGAGGGCTTC
>CAZAWS010000188.1:0-4499 GCA_964488755.1 uncultured Anaerolineaceae bacterium
CAGACCCAGATGCCGCGCTTTATTGGCTGGCAAAGATGATTTACGCGGGCGAAGATCCCCGTTTTGTTTTGCGCCGATTGCTGATTTTGGCGGGCGAAGACATCGGTTTAGCTGACCCAAACGCCCTCGTAGTCACCGCTTCTGCGTTGACTGCTTTTGAGTTTGTAGGGATGCCCGAGGGAATTTACTCGATTGTAGAAGCGACGCTTTATTTGGCGACCGCACCAAAATCAAATAGCACCAGCGCATATTTCAAAGCCTTGAAGCGGTTGGAAGATCAGGGGCAAATTTCTGTGCCGAATCATCTTAAAGATGGCAATAAAGATGCCGCCGCGCTGGGGCATGGCAAAGGGTATATTTATCCGCACGAAGGCGAGGGGCATTTTGCGCCCCAACAATATCTACCCAAACGCTTGCTGGGAACCTATTTTTATAAACCTTCTTTGGAGGGATATGAAGCCGAAGTTGCGGCGCGTTTAGATGCGTGGCGAGAAGCACAGCGCAAGGCTTTGGGCGTGGATGAATATGAGTTTGCGCCAGAGCTAGGGGAGGAGAAGATTAAGGGGATGAAGAAAAATAGATGATACGTATTACGTAAAACGCATTTCGTAATGTTTTTTATTACGTTTTACGCAATACGAAATACGGACTTAAAATATGCCCACCATAAACAAAATAATCCGTACAAAACGAAAAACAATTGCCCTCATCGTAAATGAAAAAGGTGAGGTAATTATCCGCGCCCCAAAACGCGCCACGAAAAGAGAGATTAACGCGCTGGTCAAGAAGCACGCAGGTTGGATTGTGAAGAAGCGAGCCGAAGCACGCAAAAATCAAGAGACTTTTGCGTCGCGTCAATTTGTAGAGGGCGAAGAGTTTTACTTTTTAGGGAAAAATTATGTTTTGCAATATACAGGGTCTGAAAAATCAACACTAAGATTGTGGGGGGAGAAACTCCAGATAGCGAATTCGGCGCAGGAAAAGGCAAAAATTGTGATAGAGAAATGGTATAAAAAAGAAGCCCGCCAAATTTTTACTGAGCGCGTTAACTTTTATGCTGAAAAGTACGGATTTGAATATAAGAAGCTAAAACTTTCCTCCGCAAAAAGACGCTGGGGGTCGTGTAGTTCAATTGGAAATATCAACCTAACGTGGCGATTGGTGATGGCGCCCCCTGAGATTATTGATTATGTGGTGGTGCATGAGTTGTGCCATTTGCGTGAGCAAAATCACTCGAAAGCATTTTGGGCACAAGTTGGTGCGATTATGCCCGACTATAAAGTGCGGCGAAAATGGCTAAAAGAAAATGGGAGACGGTTTACTTGGTGAAAAACGCAAAACAAAAAGAGCAACGAGTTAATGTTTTCTCGTTGCTCTTTTGATTTTCCTGATAGCTGATTTACTAATCCCTAATTACTTCTCTTCTATCGTAACGCTTTCAATCAAATCGCCTTCAAAATCGGGGTTAAGTTGGGGATCTCGGCGAGTGATATTGTGAACAACATCCATCCCTTCGATGACTTGCCCAAAAATGGTGTAGCCACCATTGAGTTGAGGCGTGGGAAGAAAAGTGATAAAGAACTGACTCCCGTTGGTGTCAGGTCCTGCGTTAGCCATAGCTATTACGCCTTCTTTGTCAAAAGTCAAATCGCTGTTTTCATTCACAAATTGGTAACCGGGGTATTTGCCCATATCGCCAGTGCCAGTGCCGCTTGGGTCGCCGCCCTGCGCCATAAAATCTTCAAGAACGCGGTGAAAGGTGGTGTTATCGTAATAGCCATCGCGTGCTAAGAAAACAAAATTATTAACGGTAATGGGTGATTTGTCGGCATAAAGCTCAATAAGGAATTCCTCACCATTTTCCATTTTGAAAGTCGCAAAATAAGACGCTTCCGTGTCGATGGTCATCGGTGGAGCTTCATCGTAATGCTTGCTATCATTTTGCGAGGTGTCATCAGCAGGTTCTTCTTCCTCAGCTACTTCCTCTTCTTCTACGGGTGGAGCCTCTGTGGGCGGGAGTACATTCACTGGGGGAGAATTGGCAGGCGGGATTGCGGTGTTATTTTGTGCCGCGGCTATAATCCAAATTCCTATCACGGCAACAACTAGAACAACCGCCGTTATGATGATATTTCTCTTTTGCGTCCTTTCTTGTTCAGCTTTCTTTTTGCTTTTTTTAGATGTCATTTCTATCTCCTTTAGGTTTTTCTTTATTTTAGCGGGGATGTTATAAATGGGCAAATCTAATTTCCACTTTGACCCACTCATAATTTTGCCTTAAAATGAACAGACTTATTCAACGAATCATTGTGAGGAAAAATGTCTCTAAAAAAAGAAGTTGTTATTTCCGATAAAGCACCCGAAGCCATCGGTCCCTACTCTGCGGGGATGAAGTTGGGCAATATGGTCTACACCGCGGGGCAAATTCCCGTTGATCGCGTCACAGGCAAAGTTGTAGAAGGTGGCATCAGCGCGGAAGCGCGTCAGTCGCTCACTAACCTCAAGCACGTTCTCGAATCCGCTGGCTCTGGCTTGGCGCATGTTGTCAAGACCACCTGCTTTCTCGCCGATATGGGTGAGTTTGCCGAATTTAACGCCGTTTATGCCGAGTTTTTTACCGACAATCCCCCTGCCCGCGCTACGGTGGCTGTCAAAACTTTGCCCCTTAACGTGCGGGTCGAAGTTGAAGCCATTGCCTATATTCCTTAAAAATTGCTTTAGAAAAAGTCTCCGTTTCCCTTGATGGGAGCGGAGACTTTTTTGTTTAATCAGGATGATTGCGCTAACGCGCCGCTACGCGCGTGAATTTGGGCTTGCTTGCCCCTAATCAGCATTGTACTAATCATCAACGTGGTGCCGTCAACGCGTGAGGACAGCATTTGGTGCAAGCATAATCGTAAGCGTTCAGGGAGATTAAAATAGAACGCGGATTGTACGGATTGGACAGATTTTCACGGATTTTAAAAACTTTTTTGTTTTTTTGTATGCAAAGATGACAAAAACGTATAAATTTTCTAAAAAAATGCAATAAAAGCATTGAAATTCGCGTCATTCGCTCATTCGCGTATAGCGTAGCGACATTTGCGTTAAAAAATTAAGGCATAATTTTAATACAGCTGAACGCTTACGCATAATCTAGAGTCTATTGCACATCTTCTCTGCTTAGTTTTCGCAATTTATTTTTAATTTCTCGCCATTGAATTTTAGAAATCCCTAGTTTCTGGCGGATGCGGTCTGGTTCTACACCCTCTTTATAATCGGTGAGTGCGCTCGTCCAGCGGCACATTTTGAAGGAAAGATGTTTCTCTAAGCCTGCCTCATCGCTAATATCTTCGAGTAGATATTCAAGTCGGCGAGGAGACCAAGGGAAAAGTTGGTCTACAGGTTCGTATTGAGCAACATATTCTCGGTAGGCTTCAATCCACTCATCGGTGAGGGAAATTTTGCGCTCTTTGTAGCGATTGGCTGGGCTTGCATAGCGCACAAAAAGATACGCGCCTTCGGGGGCATCCAGCTCGAGGTGGTTTAAGTGAATGCCAAGACATTCGCCTTTTTTCACGCCCGTTGTCAATAGCAGAGAAAGCAAGCAAAAATAACGCGCGTCCGGCTTCTCATTCAAGCGATGCATGTTGGCTGTATCTAAAACCTGCATCTTTTCTTTTTCGGTCAAAATAGTGGGGAGGGGTGCTAGTACAGAGCGGTTGGCAACTTTTTCGGCGGGGTCAATGAGCAGAACGCCAAATTGATTTAGCCAACGAAAAAATGATTTAGTCGAGGTGATGCGCCGCGCCATCGTTTTGGGGCTACAGGGAACACCGCGCTCTTTTTCCATCCACTCGAAGTAGTTATTGAGGTCTTGGGTGGTAATTGCGCCAAGTGCGCGGTCGGGTGGGAGATAGAGGGTGAGAATGCGAACATCAGAGAGAAAGGCTTTTACGGTATTTGGTGAGCGTCCCTGATCGTTGAGATAACTTTCCCAAGCCTGAATAGCGGGGGCAAGGGTGTCGTTTGCGCTGATATGTGCTTTTTTTTCCTCGGGCATTTTGTGCTCCTTTTCTTTGAGACCTGAGCCATCAGACTTTAGAGATAAGTTTTTGCTGAAGTCTGAGGTCTTAAGTCTGATGACTCTTGAAAGTTTCGGATAGTCAGTGCGTGTAGTTTAATCGAAAAGGAGATGAGTGTCAAATGAGCGTCTGTTTTTTTGGGTGCTCAATTCCGCGTGGGCAGGGAGGTGTTGGTTGAGGGCAAGCAAGCCAAGGGCACGCGCGAAGCGGTTCGTAGTCCCAAGGAGGCAGAGACCCGTTTTCTTCACTATGAGCGGATTTCTTGTCTCTTAGATATTCATCATCTTAAAAAGAAAAAACTCCTCATTTTTGCTTGAGGAGTTTTTTTGTTTTTAGGAGCGAGTTTCTTCTGCGAAGTGACAGGCTACCCAGTGATTTTTTTCAATTTCTCGATATACTGGTTCTTCGATGAAGCATTTTTCTTTAGCGATGGGG
>CAZAWS010000189.1:0-1073 GCA_964488755.1 uncultured Anaerolineaceae bacterium
TTAAGGCATAATTTTAATATGGCTGAACGCTTACGTAAATTTTTCTGCCTGAGAGTTTCACAATTTATATTTATTGTCTCACGCAAAGGTCGCCCCATACTAACAAAGCCGCTAAGTTTTTCTTAGCGTCTTTGCGTGAGATTTGAGAAACGGTTCACCCAAAATATCAGATGGCTAAAAAGTTGTTTTCAAAAGGATTATCAATGACATTTTTTCAAAAAAAACTCATCGTTATTACCGGCGGCTCAAGCGGCATTGGGCAAGCGTTGGCGCGTCAGCTTGCAGAGAAAGGCGCGCATGTACATATTTGGGCGCGGCGAGAGACACTTCTCAAAGAAACGCTGGCTACGCTGGGAGGAGATGGCAATCACGCCTATCGTGTGGTAGATGTTGGGGAGCAAGAGCAAGTTGAAAACGCGTTCGCTCACCTTCAATCTGAGGTTGGCGTTCCTGATATCATCATCAATAATGCCGGGGTGACGCATCCCGCTTATATCGAAGAAATCCCCATTAAAATCTTTGAGCAGATGATACAGATAAATTATCTTGGCACGGTTTATCTCACTCAAACTGCGCTCCCTGCCATGCTGGAACGGGGGAGCGGCCATATTGTGAATGTCTCATCTACGGCGGGATTTATCGGCGCGTTTGGTTTTGGGGCTTATGGCGCGTCTAAATTTGCGGTGCGCGGTTATACGGATGTTTTGCGCTCTGAGATGAAATATAGGGGCATTGATGTTTCTATCGTTTTCCCGCCCGATACTGATACCCCCATGATGGAAGATGAAAATAAATATAAGCCTTTTGAAACAAAAGAGATTTCTGGCTCGGCGGGGCTGCTTTCGGCAGATGAAGTCGCCGAGACAACTTTAGCGGGGATTGCGAAGAAAAAGTATCTGATTTTGCCCGGGGCGGGGAATAGATTCTTTTTTGTATTAAATAATCTGCTGGGCGGATTAATCTATCCGTTGATGGACTTTTTGGTGAAGCAAGCAATAAAGAAAAAACAGGATATAGCATAACGCTCCCTGCTACGCGCGTGCTTTAGGCTTGCGTATCGTTGGTCAACATTT
>CAZAWS010000189.1:1173-4484 GCA_964488755.1 uncultured Anaerolineaceae bacterium
CATCGCCTACACTTCGGCTGGCTCAGTAGCCACTCAACCAACAAATGTTTTTTAGTCAACTGTCAGATGGCTAGAAATAGAATAGACTTTGTCAGAAACAAAATTTCAGCGGCTAGAAGAACCCGTTCTCTTCAAGGGAACGGGTTCTTCTAGCTCATTTTCGAGAGACTCTATCTCATCTCAGAGTGCGCTTATAGTATAATCCCCTCATCTTCAAAAAACTCTTTTTCGCTGGAGGAAGTAATGACTAAAGGAAATATCCGTGTTTTGGTTGCGAAACCAGGACTAGATGGTCACGACAGGGGTGCAAAAGTTGTAGCACGTGCCTTGCGCGATGCGGGGATGGAAGTCATCTACACTGGCTTACGTCAAACCCCCGAAATGATTGCCGAAGCCGCCCTGCAAGAAGATGTAGATATTATCGGCATCTCCATTCTCTCTGGGGCGCACATGGCACTTGTGCCACGCATTCTCGAACTCACCAAAGCCAACGGGCAAGAAGATGTAAAACTCTTTTTGGGTGGCATTATTCCCGATGACGATATAGATGAGCTTAAAAAAATGGGTGTGAGCGGCGTTTACGGACCTGGTGCATCCACCGAAGATATAGTCGCCGATATTCGCAAAATTGCCAAGAGAGCCTGAGATTCTATGAATTTATCTCAGGCTCTTTTGAATCAAAATCGGCTTGCCCTCACCCGTCTTCTTACGCAAGTCGAAAATAACACAGAGCAGGGACGTGCCGCGCTGAATGAACTATTTCCGCATACAGGCAAGGCGCATCTCATCGGCGTGACTGGTGCGCCCGGCACGGGGAAATCTACGCTCGTTAACCAACTTGCCCTCTATTATCGAAAAAAACATGATTTTCGAGTCGCCATTCTCGCCGTTGACCCTTCTAGCCCATTTACGGGAGGAGCAGTTTTGGGCGACCGCGTGCGGATGCGCGATCTCTCTGGCGATCAGAATGTTTTCGTCCGATCAATGGCTTCGCGCGGGTCTCTGGGCGGGCTTGCGCAGTCAACAGCCGCGATGGTTCAACTTTTTGACGCGGCGAACTACGACGTCATCTTGGTCGAAACAGTGGGCGCGGGGCAAGCCGAAGTGGATATCGCCAAACTCGCTCATACAACGCTCGTTGTAGAGGCTCCCGGTCTCGGCGATGATATTCAGGCTATCAAAGCGGGAATTTTGGAAATCGCCGATATTCTTGTCATCAACAAAGCTGACCGCCCCGGCGTAGAGCATACAGAACGCGCCCTCAACGGGATGCTTGAACTCGCGCACCCCACCCGTCGTGTTTTTCAGCATCATGGTAGGCAGATGGTTGTTGAAGCAGAAAAAAAAGTTCAAGATCAGCAAAACATCTGGATTCCAGAAGTTAAACGCACCATTGCTAAAGACGGAGATGGAATCGAAGAACTCGGAGAAGCGATTGCGCGTCATGTTGATTTTTTACGAGAAAGTGACGGATGGAGTCGACAAACGCGCACCCAGCTTCAATCCACGTTCGATGCGCTTCTTCGTGAGACTTTATTTAATCGTTTTCTGGATGAACTATCCCCCCAAGTTTACGCAGACACTTTATCCCGAATTATAAAAAGAGAAAGATCGCCATGGAGCGCGGTGGAGAGATTGTTGAAAAAGCCCCCCTCTAACTCCCCCCGAAGGGGGGAGAATTTGTCCCTTCCCCCTTTGGGGGAAGGTTAGGATGGGGGGGAGGAGAAAAATATGATTTACGGAGAAGATATTCGCTTTCGTAGCGCAGAAAAAACTGATATTCCCCTCTTTATGGAGTGGATTAACGACCCCGAAGTAACAGAAGGGCTAACGATTTATTTACCAATGGGTTTATGGGAAGAGGAAGAATGGTTCGATGGCTTGGCAAAACGCCCCCAAGCCGAAAGACCCTTGGCTGTTGAAATGCGAGATGGTGATGGCTGGCGTTTGATTGGGAACTCTGGCTTCCACGATATAGATGCAATTGCTCGCTCTGCCGAAGTAGGCATTATGCTCGGCGACAAATCTATTTGGAATCAAGGCTATGGCACAAAGGTAATGCGACTTTTGCTCAAACATGGTTTTGAAGCATTAAATCTTAATCGCATTCAGCTTTATGTGTATGAAAAAAACATTTGGGCAATTCGTGCTTACGAAAAAGTTGGTTTCGTTCATGAAGGACGAAGAAGAGAAGCACATTATAAAAATGGAAAATACGAAGATATTCTTATAATGAGTGTATTACGCTCAGAGTGGAAAAAGGAAAGGCAATTATGAACGAAGAACAACACCATTTACACGAATTAAAAGGCTATGGCAAAATCAAACTTTTTGGTGGCACAGCCTCAACAAGTTTATCCAATAAAATAGCAAGTTATCTTGATAAAAAATTATGCGACAGAGATATTATCCTCTTCGCTAATGATAATTTATTTGTCAAATTGCACGAAAGCGTGCGCGGGCAAGATGTATATGTTATTCAGACTACCTCGCGCCCTGTGCAACAAAACCTGATGGAGTTGCTGATATCGCTCCAAACTTTACGTCTAGATTCTGCCGCGCGCATCACTGCCGTTGTGCCCTATCTTTGCTATGGTCGTTCTGATAAAAAAGACCAGCCACGCGTGCCAATCACTGCACGTCTGGTTGCCGATATAATTGAAGTAGCTGGCGCAGACCGCTATATAACCCTCGACCCTCACGCAGGACAGGTGCAGGGTTTTTTCTCCATTCCCGGCGATGTCCTCACCGCGTCTCACGTCATTGAAGACTATATCAAAGAAAACTTGCTAGAGAATCTCACCAACCCCGTTATCATGACCGTTGACCTCGGCTTTGCCAAAAAAGGACGGAATTATGCCGAGGGGCTTGATATGCCAATTGCCTTTATCGAAAAACGGCGTGTTGCCAACGACTCAAATGCCGAAGCACTCAATATCATCGGCGATGTAAATGGGCGTGATATTATCATCGTAGATGATGAAGTAGACACAGGCGGCTCTGTTGCGCAAGCAATCAGCTTGGCGCGTAAAAATGGTGCGCGTGATATTTACCTTGCCTTTGTGCATCCCGTTTTCTCCTCCAATGCAGCAATGCGTCTCTCATCGCTAGACCTTAAAGGCATCATTACTACAGATACGGTGCCCATCCCAGAAGCATCTCAAGCCCTCTTTGGCGATAGACTCTCAATTTGTTCTGTTGCGCCCATGCTGGCAGAAGTCATTTTGCGGGCGCACGAAGGGCGCAGTGTGGGCGAGCTTTTTGATGAGTAAGAGACTTCAGTGGAGCAGTAGACCAGTAAATCAGTAGAG
>CAZAWS010000190.1:0-1435 GCA_964488755.1 uncultured Anaerolineaceae bacterium
CTGAGTTTATCGAAGGGGTGAGGGAAGTTCCAACAACCTTTTAGTGCTCCCAGCAATAATGTTGACAATGGCAAGCAAGCTCAGGGTCACGCTCGTCACGGGCGTTTATTCAATTTCATATCTGCGTTATAATTCTGTCCGATGAAAATACTAACCGTCCTTACCTACTATCGCCCCCACACATCGGGGCTAACCATTTACGCCGAACGATTGGCACGGGCTTTTGTAAAACGGGGTCACGAAGTTACCGTGATGACCACCCAATTTGATGCGGATTTACCACGCGAGGAGATGATGGAGGGCGTGCGCGTGGTGCGCGTGCCGGTGGCTTTTCGCGTCAGCAAAGGCGTAATCGCTCCTACATTTGGCTGGGTTGCCACCAAATTAACGCGTGAGCACGACGTAGTCCAACTGCACCTGCCCCAATTTGACGCACCCGGCGTTGCCTTTCGTGCCCGACTTTTTGGCAAACCTTCTGTACTAACCTACCACTGCGACCTAAATCTCCCCGATGGTTTTTTCAATAAAATCGTTAATGCTGTAGTGGATTTTCAAAATAATTTAGCGGGAAAACTAGCAAATAGAATTGTGACCTATACCCAAGATTATGCCGATCACTCCCCCTATCTTTCGCGTTATAAAGATAAATTACGCACTTTCTTGCCCCCCGTAGAATTACCCGATGCGGGCGATAATGCGATTAACGCTTTCGCAAAAAAACATCAGATTGCTGTACGCAATCCCGTTATTGGCATGGCGACTCGTTTAGCCGCAGAGAAAGGTGTAGAAATTTTACTAGATGCTATGCCACAGATACTTGAGCGATACCCTAACGCACAAATTTTATTTGCTGGACAATATAAAGATGTTTTCAGCGAAGAAACCTACGCCAATCACCTGATGGGCAGGATTAAAGAATATGAGAAGAACGGACATTGGACTTTTCTCGGCATTCTCAATCCTACAGAGATGGCGGCGTTTTACCCCGCTTTGGACGCGCTCGTTGTCCCCTCTTTGAATGCGACTGAGGCTTTTGGTCTCGTGCAAATTGAAGCGATGCTCAATAATATCCCCTGCGTGGCATCGGCGTTGCCCGGTGTTCGTCAACCTGTGTTGATGCACGATATGGGTGAAATCGCCGCAATTGGCAGTGCAAATGAATTGGCGGATGGCTTATTGAAAATTTTTGCTAATAAAGAAAAGTATCGCTGTGATACCGCCGCACTTGCTCAAACCTATGACCCCGATAGTGTGGCGATTAAGTATGAGAAGATGTTTGAAGAATTAGGCGTTAGGTAATTAGAGATTAGTTTTAGGGTAAGACTTCAAATCCTTGCTCGGCAAAATGCTGATCGAAGGTGAAGACTTGTCTAATCCCAAGTCGGCGCATGGTCGCGAAGGCTGAGATGTCTACAAGGCTGAGTTTTCGGCGGTT
>CAZAWS010000190.1:1535-4454 GCA_964488755.1 uncultured Anaerolineaceae bacterium
TTCTTCTCGATTTGGTTTAGCTTCTCTTTCAATCCACAAATCTACGCTTTGACGAATCAGCGTAGCCATAGAAACATCATAGGTCGCCGCCATCTCTTTTATTTTTTGGTATTGCTTTTCTTCTAACTGAATCTGGGTTCTAATCATAAGAATCTCCTAGAGTGTAATCGTTTTTTGTAAAAGTGATTACACTTTCAGTATAACATAAAAATCATTATGTGATGCGTTTTACGCAACAATCAAAACTATGACAAATTCCTCAACAGACTTTCTCTTTCGCCATCTCCGTGACCTGCCCTACTTTCGCGCTCTCGTGCGCGGGGTAGAATCAGAATACTATCAAGATTTAGATCTCCCCTCGCCAACCCTCGATGTGGGTTGTGGAGACGGTCATTTTGCTCAACTTACTTTTGACCGCAAAATTGACGTGGGACTTGACCCATGGCATGGTCCCATTCAAGAAGCAGGAACGCGCGATGTTTACAACCTGCTCATCGAAGGGGATGCGGCGCAGTCGCCCTTCCCAGACGGACACTTTGCCAGTGCGCTGAGCAACTCGGTGCTGGAGCATATTCCCCACATCGATGCTGTTTTAACGGAAACAAGCCGAACGTTAAGAGCGGGTGCGCCTTTTGTCTTCTGTGTCCCCAATGAACGCTATTTATCCGAACTCGATATTCCGCGCCGTCTCCGCCAAATCGGTCTAAAAAAGTTGGCAGATATGTATACGGCGTGGTTCAGATTTATCTCGCGTGTCGAATATGCCGACCCGCCCGAAGTATGGGAAAAACGGCTCAATGAAGCTGGTTTTGAGTTGGTGCGCTGGTGGCATTATTTCTCTCCTTCTGCAATGCGCGTGTTAGAATGGGGACACTATTTTGGTTTGCCATCTCTAATTGTGCATGTTTTTACTCGCAAGTGGCTCATCTCCCCCACCCGTTGGAATTTATATTTTACCGAAAAATTTGTGCGTAAATATGCTTCTGCTGAGCCAGTGGATGACGGCACTTTTACTTTTTATATTGCGCGTAAACGTGACAAATAAACACATGACACAATCAAATGCTTTCAACGAAAATTATTTCTCCACCAACACCTACGAAAACACCAGCTTTGCCAAATATAGCATGTATTGGTGGTCGAATCGTTTTTATGCGATTTTGGCACGTCGATATGGTCAGCGTGGCACCCGCCTGCTCGAAATTGGCTCAGGAATGGGGCACCTCATTGGCTCTTTAGAAGCAGATTTCGGAACAACCGCCCTCGATATAAATCACTGGGCATTGAAAGAATCACGTGATATTGCCCCTCAAACGGATTTGAATGTCGGAAGCGCGGAAAATCTCCCCTTTGCGGATGGTAGCTTCGGCGTAATCATCATCAAGCACGTTGTCGAACACCTCCGCGACCCTGAGCTTGCTATCTCCGAATTGGGCAGAATTCTGTCCCCGGGCGGGATTCTCGTTCTTGCTACCCCCAACTTAGACTCTCTCCTCAAACCCCTCAAAGGGGACGCGTGGATTGGCTACCAAGACCCCACCCACATCGCCCTCAAACCGCCCAACGATTGGCTAAACTACCTTCGCAGTGCGGGCTTTAGTCCGCCCATAAAACTCTTCTCCGATGGTTTTTGGGATGTGCCCTATATTTCTTACGTCCCAGACATACTTCAAAAACTCTTCTTCGGCTCACTTGGCGGATTGCAAGCGATACTCGGAATCCCGTTTTTGCCCATGAAATGGGGAGAGAGTATCATGCTGGTGGCTGAGAAGAAATAAAAAAATGACCAAAACTTGCTCTATAATCATCCGTGCCTATAATGAAGCCAAAGATATTGGTCGTCTTTTTGAGGGGATAAAACAACAAAATCTTGAAGATATTGAAATTATTCTCGTTGATTCTGGCTCTACAGATGAGACTGTCGCTATTGCCGAAAGCTATGATGCCAAAATTGTTCACATCACGCCCGAAGAGTTTACTTTTGGGCGTTCATTAAATTATGGCGTAAAATCAGCAAAGGGAGAGTTCATCGTCAACATCAGTGCACATTGCTATCCCGTTTACCCCGATTGGCTAGAGCAATTGCTAAACCCCTTTGAAGACAATAAAAATCTAGCAGTCAGTTACGGGAAACAACGTGGTGGTGAGACCAATCAATACGCCGAGCATCAATTTTTTAAGCAATACTTCCCTGATATATCCCAACCCAATCAGGGACACCCTTACTCACATAATGCCAATGCCGCCATTCGCAAATCGCTTTGGGAGCAACATCCCTATAATGAAGCCCTAACCGGTCTCGAAGATTTGGCATGGAGCAGTTGGGCAATGGAGCAAGGTTATGGTATCGCCTACACCGCCGAAGCCGAAATCATCCATCTTCACGATGAAAAACCTGCTCAAGTCCATAATCGCTATAGACGAGAAGCAATTGCGATGAAGCAAATTTTGCCGAATAGCACCTTCTCTCTTTGGAACTTCCTTCGCCTTTGGCTCAGTAGCACGTACTCAGACTTGTTGGAAGCAAAACGTGAAAAGGTGCTAAAAGAAAATTGGTGGAGCATACTTTGGTTTCGCTTTTTGCAATATCTTGGCACATATCAAGGCTATCATTATTCAGGTAGAATTGATTCGCAACTGCACCAAGGCTTTTATTATCCGCCCGGCATTCTCTCAGAAAAAACACCTGCACCGCGAGCTGTTGAGCCGATAAAATATGAGAAATAATTTAAAATTAGCCCTCCTTGACGAAGAATACACCGTCCATCGTCTAAAATCTGAGCAAGACATTCCAGCTCAAGTTTTTAAATCTGATTTTTTCTCCATCACAAAAACAGACGAGGAGCTATCCATTGTCTGTGATGCCAAAATTTCTCTGCCCAGTGAAAAAAGCGAAGCGGGCTGGTCTTGCATAAAAGT
>CAZAWS010000191.1:0-4447 GCA_964488755.1 uncultured Anaerolineaceae bacterium
AGGAGCAATAAATGGAAGACTATAAAAATTTTCTCAAAGAAGTCCTCATCACAAGAGAAGACCTTCAAAAGCGCATCACTGAATTAGGTGAAAAAATTAGTCAAGATTATGAAGGCAAAGAACTCCTTCTTATCTCTATTCTGCGTGGCGGCGTATTTTTTACAGTAGATTTGATGAAAAATATAGATACTCCCCACGTTGTCGAATTTATGGGCATCTCCTCCTACGGCATCGGCGCACGCGAATCTACGGGCAATGTGCGTATAACCTACGATATTCAAACCAATATCAAAGGCAAGCACGTTTTGCTTGTTGAAGATATTATTGATAGCGGTCATACCCTTTCGAGCGTTATCGAAAAGCTCAAAATTCAGCACCCTGCCTCCCTCGAAGTTTGCACCCTGCTAGACAAAGCCTCCCGCCGTGAAGTGGATGTCTCCATTAAATACTGTGGCTTCGACATCGAAGACAAATTCGTCTTTGGCTACGGTCTCGATATTGATGAGTATTTCCGCGGTCTGCCTTTCATTGGCGTTGTCGATTTAGATAAATATAAGCCAGAAGATTAGTAACGCAAGATTTATCTTGCCCTGCAACATGAATGTTGCGCTACGAGAATAATTATGCCAAAACCGCCCCCTAATTCCCCCTATGCCGGACGCTGGGTGGCGCGCCTTCGCAATAAAATTATTGCGCATGGTGGCACACCAGAGCAAGCCCGCCATGCCGCGAAAAAATCCCGCCCTAAAGAAAAGCCAACCATAATTTATATGCCAACTAACTTCAAACTCCCCCCACTTTTATCGGACGTGGTGGATGCCCTCCCCGCAGACCAGCCCCTCTATTTGATTGGTGGAGCCGTGCGAGATTTACTGCTCGGACGCACCAGCCACGACCTTGATTTTGGCTTGGGTGCCGATTCCCTAGCCGTCGCGCGAAAAATAGCCAACCGTATCGGCGCGGCGTATTATCCTCTTGATAAAGAGCGTGGCGCGGCACGTCTCGTCATCATCCACGATGATGGCACGCGTGATGTACTCGATTTTGCCCAATTCCGCGGTGAAACTGGCTCAGGCGATGTGAGCGGCTTAAGTGATGTGAGCGGCTTGAGCTTAGAAGAAGATTTACGGGGACGTGACTTCACCCTCAACGCCATAGCCTTAGATGTGCATACACATAAAATTTACGATCCACTTGACGGTACAGCAGATTTGCGCGCTAAAGAACTGCGTCTTTGCTCCCCTACCAGTTTGAGCGATGACCCAATCCGTGTTTTGCGTGCTATTCGATTAGCCAGCAATTTTGGCTTTAAGATTATGCCCGAAACACGCGCCGCAATGCCAGAAGCAATTGTCAAATTATCTGAAGTATCTGTAGAACGCCAGAGAGATGAGTTTTTCAAAATTTTAGAAGGGAAAAAACCCGCTACATCTTTGCGTGCATTAGAAATGCTTGGTGTTCTCCCAGAAATTTTGCCAGAAGTTGCCGCGTTAAAGGGTGTAGAGCAATCGACTCCGCATGTGGATGATGTTTGGTCGCATACGCTCAATGCGATGCGCCATCTCGCATCTATGCTGGCGGCACTTTCTCCCGATTATGATTCAGCGAAAGCATCAGAATTTCATAACGGCTTTTTGGTCTTAAAATTAGGACGTTATCGCAAGCAACTTGCTGAGCATTTTGCAAAAACATTGACCCCCGACCGCTCTTTATATGGCTTGCTTTTTTTCTCTGCGCTATATCATGATATAGCGAAACCTGTCGTGCAAAAAGTCGGTGATGATGGCAGAATTCGTTTTTGGGGGCACGAGGTTGAAGGGGGCGAGATGGTTGCCGAGCGAGCGCGAAGCCTCCATTTGAGTAATGATGAAGTAGATAGGCTAAAGAGAATCGTGCGCGCTCATTTGCGCATCCACGATATGGCACGGAGAATGTTGGAGAAACTGCCACAAGATGCGGGACACGCGCGGAGCCTTTCTCCATCCCGTAGAACAATTTATCGGTTTTTTAGAGATACACGCGAGGCGGGCGTAGATATCGTCCTCCTATCTCTTGCAGATTTGCGTGCGACTTATGAACATACGCTTCCTGAAGATTTGTGGAAAGCAGAGTTAGATGTGGCGCGTATTTTATTAGAAAATTATTTTGAGCGTCCAGAAGAAACGGTGAAGCCGCCCAGTTTGCTAGATGGGCATGAGGTGATGCAGGCTTTCGAGTTGCGCCCTAGCCCAAAAGTGGGCGCGGTGATTGAAGCAATTCGTGAGGCGCAAGCAACGGGGGAGGTGGGTACGCGAGCCGAAGCTGTGGCATTTGGGGAGATGTGGTTGAAGGAAAATTAATAAGCCTTTAGACATAAGACCTCAGACTTAAGGTTTTTGCTTTAAATTAGCAAAAATATGCCCAGTTTTGACCTTTTTTAGCAAATTGTTCAAATAAGGTGTGGTTTTTTGTCTTAGAAACTCGATAGTTGTGATTTAACATTTTGAATTCTGTAGGAACTGATTTTGAGCGAGAAAGTCTTTCGTAGAAAACAGAACATCATATTTTTAACGCGAATTTCGCGAATTTTGCAAATGACGCGAAAAAAAACCTTAAAGTATTCGTGTTTTTCGCTCTTTTTGTGCTTTTCGCGTTAGAAAGTTAACGGTATAAGAACGAAAAATCGTACTCAAATTAAAAACATAACTATCGGGTTAGAAATTTGTGAAAACTTTAAAATCTGATCTTTTTAGAAAAATCTTAGATCTAAAGTCTGAAGGCTGAACACTTACGAAAATTAAATAAAAAGTCCCCGCTTTCAACGGGGACTTTTTGAATAATGGGTTGTGCTAAGAAAATACCGGTTCTGCTTTTTTGGGGAAATTCATCATGTTAGGGTAGGGGGGAAGTTGCCCTGTGCTACGGCGAGTGAGATTTTTGATGTGTGCTACAAGTAGGCTGCTGGGAACGGGTTTTATTAGGTAATCATCTGCGCCTGCGTCTAATGCGCTGGCTACCATGCCGGGGTTATTGAGTGCCGAAAGCACTACAATGGGGGTATTACTAAAGGCACGAATTTTTTTGCAAGTTTCCCAACCATCCATATCGGGCATCATGAGATCAAGCAGGATAATATCGGGTCTTACTTCGGTCATTAGCTCAATGCCTTCTTGCCCGCTATTTGCCGCCGTGATTGCAAAATCATGTGATTTTAGCAAGATGGTAAGCAATTCGGTCATGGCTGTGTCGTCGTCTATAGCTAGTATTTTTAGGGTCATAGTTTTCTCCGTTCCCTATTATCACCCAAAAGTAGGGGTTTTGACTTTTCAATTAGCTTACAGTTTTGGATGCGGAGGGTTTTTTGCGTTTGTAGGGAGTAGATAAATGGAGAGAAGAGAATGGTCTTTTAGCATTTTTCTTCCCAACGACTAATTTCCATATTTGTAAAAAGCACAGCTTTACTTTGTTTTGCGCACCTGCTATAATTTTTATATGAGCAAAGAACGATATATCAAAACTGTTTCAGAACGATATTCTCTCCCTAAAAAAAAAGGTGGTGGATTGATTAAGATAGAAGTGTGGGAGGATGAAAAAGGCGCACTTATAAAATATAGCCTTGCCTACATCAATCACCAAGTTTGCTCAAAGGATAATGGACGTGTCATTGGCTACGATAATGCACATAATTATCATCATAAGCATCTTTTTGGTGAAATCCTTCCTGTCGAGAATTTCACGAGCTATGAAGATTTGTTGAACCGTTTTGAGGAAGAATTAAAGGAATTTATAAAATGAGTACAAATATAAAATCAGGGACATTATCCGATTTCTTCGATTCTGCTAGAGAGACTGCACGAGAAATTGACGCGGGGCAAAAAACAACGCTTAAAAATACGATTTGGGTCGATTCAAATGATTTTAGAGATTTGCTCAAAGAAGAAAGAACCGATTTGATTCAGTTTTTACGCCAAAATAATCGTGTTGTTTTCTCCGAATTAATGCAAGCAATGGGACGTTCCCCTGCGAGTTTAAATAAAGATTTGGGGATATTATCTAAATACCAGCTTGTCAGAATTTTCAAAGAAACAAATCCCGGACATGGCGTACGGAAGGTTATTGAAACTACTTTTAATGATGAGCCGATTCGCATAATCGCCGAGATTTAATCTCCCCGCCCTTGATTTTCTCTGTTAATGCGTGAAGCCCTCCAAGTTTTGGACTTGGAGGGCTTTGTTAGTTCTTGGCTAGAATCCCAAAAGTATAGTTCTAAATAATCTCAACATTTTTAGCACAAATACGGTTGGAATTATCTTTACCTAGCGTAAATGATACCGTTTTGTCTATGTCAAGTTGTTCCCAATCTTCTACAAAAATAGTGTAAACTTTTTTCTGTCGGGCTGTAGTTTTTACGTTTTTTGGACATGGTTTTTAGCTCTTTTTGTGAACTATAACATGGGTGCTGAAATTC
>CAZAWS010000192.1:0-4415 GCA_964488755.1 uncultured Anaerolineaceae bacterium
TTTCACGTTTTACGCATTACGAATCATCTCATCCAGAAGGTAATGGTGAGGATGTAGAGGGTTAATCCTATCACGCTATAGGCTAAGATTTTGAGAAATTTCCAATTTGGGGCAGCCCCTTGCGCTATTTTCTGCATCCAATAGATTTGAAAAAGGGCAAGGGGCGCAACGAAAAAAGCGGGCATGAAGAGGACGCGGGGAAGACCCAAAAGAGGCATTGCGGCGAAAAGAAAATAGGCGGTTAGGATAAGAATATGATGCAACGGAATGGCGCGCTCCCAGCCAAGACGGAGAAGGAGGCTGCCACGTTCATATTTGAGATCTTCTTTGTAAGTGGCGAAGTTAAGAGCGAGAAAGCAGGCAACAGCGAGAAGAGCAAGCGGAAAAACGACCGCGCTGAGCAGACGATGCACGTCGCCCATTTGCAAAGAAAGAGAAAAGGCGGGGACAAAAATAGTGATAAGAATTGCAAGAAGTTGCTCGCCAAAACCACTGGTGACAACGCGCATCGGTGGGAGAGCATAAATGAGAGCGAGAGAGAAAATTATTGCAGCAAAAATACTGGCGATGAGATTAATGCCGCTTTGAAAAAGTGCGATGCTGAGAAGTGCAACGCCGCCTAATAAAGCCATAGAAATTTGAAAGAGCGCGGCACGCAACCAATTGCGTTCCTTAATGGTCTCTTCGGGCAGAATTGGCTCATTATGTGGGCGAAAATAGACTGTGAGAAAATTCATGGCGAGGATGAGGAGCAGAATCCAGCCGAAGCCTAGCCAAAAGCTGATGGGCGTATCGGCGCGTCCGAGGTAGCGGGCAATGCCCGTGCCGAGAGTGTAGCTCAGCGCGGTGAGGGTGAGGAGGAGAGGGTTGGTGAAGGGGAGGAGCTTTATCAGTGATCGATTTTCAGTCATCAGTATTTGGTTTCAAAAAAAGTATCCACAGATTGAACAGATTTGATAGATATGCGTTGCATCTGCTTTTAGATGCGCTGCACATCGGGTTGTACAAGATGTCTCTACAACAAAGAATATCCACCATCAACGGTGATGGTCTGCCCGGTGATATATTCGTTTTTTAGCAGAAATTCTAGGGCAGAGACAATTTCTGCTCCATTGGCGGGGCGTGGGATAGGGAGACGTTTTATGAGTCTCTCCCATTCTTCTGCGGGGAAATCGTCTGCGGGGAGGACGAGCCCCGGGGCAATGGCATTAACACGCACATCGGGGGCAAAGCTACGCGCGAGAATTTTGGTGAGCGATTCTAAACCAGCTTTGCTGACCGAATAATCAGGGAATTTTGACCATGCTTTTTGCGCGGCAATATCGGTGATATTGACAATTAATCCGCCATCTGATTTTTTCATACGTTTATATGCTCCTTGCGCTAAAAGGAAGGGCGCGCGGAGGTTGAGGTTCATGGTTACATCCCAATCAGCAGACGATAGTATTTGGGCATCGGAGGACTGCATGGTTGCGGCGGAATTAACGAGGACGCGCAGGGGATGAGATAAAGTATCCACAACGCGAAGCAAGCCTGAAATCGCGTTCGTGTCGGTTAAATCTGCCTGAGCTAAAAAGACGGGGACATCCAACAATCTTAATTTGACAGCGGCAGTTTCCGCATCATCCAGCGAATGGTTGTAATGCAGGAGAATTGCGTATCCCTGCTCAGCAAGGGTGCGCGCAAAGAGAAATCCGAGACGATGGGCGGAGCCGGTGACGAGGGCGAGGGGGCGTTTATTTTTATTCATAAAAAAAGTGCGGACGATTGAATCCGCACTTAAGTTTACCTGATTTTAAGAGACCAGACCTGACAGGTTTTAAAAACCTGTCAGGTCTCGTTAATAAGGTTATTTTTTGAAAAAATTAGAAACAAAGAACCACAAATTTGCGGGGCGTTCTGCCAAGCGGCGCATATTATAGGGGTACCAATCTGACCCGAAAGGCACATAAACGCGCACAAAATAACCTTCGGCGGCTAATTTCTCTTGCAAATCGGTGCGGATGCCGTAAAGCATCTGGAATTCAAAGGCGTTTTTATCAAGACCAATTTTCTGTGCATATTGTTTAGCAAATTCGACGCGTTTTTCGTCTTGCGTGCCAATTGCTGGGATAGGCGGAACGCTCCCATCCTTGCTAATTTTCGGAGAGCCAGCCGCGAGCGCGCCATCCAATAAGATTTTTGTGAGCAAATCGAAATTTGCGTCCACATCCGCTTTTTTGGGATACGCCAACTCAGGTGGCTCTTGATACGCACCTTTAACAAGGCGAATACGCGTGCCTGTTTCAAGCATTTTGCGCGTGTCTTCTTCTGCGCGATAGAGATAAGCTTGAATAGCCATGCCCACAGTTTTTGAGGTAAAGCCAGCTTCAAGCATCTCGTTATAGGCTTCTATTGCAATATCGCTATAAGGCGTATCTTCAACGTCAATACGGACAAAATTCTTATATTCTTTTGCACGCTCAAGAATACGGCGCAGGTTCTGTCGGCAAATGCCAGAATCCAGCCCCATGCCAATTTGGGTCAGCTTGATTGAAACGCCAGAGCGAACCCCCGCTTTCTCAATTTCGTCCAAAATTTCGATAATTTCGCCAGCAGATTGCGTTGCTTCCTCAGCCGTAGACGTATGTTCGCCTAAATGATCCAACGTAGCGTTCATGCCCTTGGCGTTTAACTCGCGCACAACATCAATCGCTTCTTCAATACTTACACCAGCAATGAACCGAGAAGCAACTCTCCAAGCCACACTCCAGCCCATAACCATATTTTGCGCCCACCCTGCTTGCGACAAATAAATTAGAAAAGAACGTAACATTTTTTTCTCCTTTGGCTACAGTTAAAATCTCTGCCATATCATAATGGAGCGTGTTATACTCTGCGAGTGTCATATATCACTAATTTTCATTCAAATTCTATAGTAGAGGCTCTGTGAAAACCAGTAACTCATCTTTTCTTTTTTTACGCATTATATCGCTCATCTTCGTAGTCGCCGCAGTCGCGTTAACCTTATATCAACTTGTCAACTATAGCCGCGAGCGCAGAAATTATCCATCGGGCATGACCATAGCGGGCATCGCTGTAGGTGGCGTAAATGCTCAAGAAGCATCTGAACGAGTGCTTCAAGTTTACACCCAACCTGTTGAAATTCAGTATGCAGGAGAAATTATTCATATTGACCCCGCACAAGTTGGCTTTAAAGTAGATATGGACAGCATGCTTGCCGCGGCAGATTTAGAGCGGACAACATCTTCATTTTGGGGTGGATTTTGGGATAGCCTGTGGAACCGCGCGCGACCCGCAGGTGAGATTCCCCTCCGAGCATCTCTTGATAGTCAACAACTTGCTTTCTACCTCGAAACAGAAGTTGCCGCACGTTACGACCAACCCGCATCTGCGGCTCAACCCATTGCAGGCAGCGTCAACTTTGAAGGTGGGCAAGCGGGGCAAGAACTAAATATAAGCCGCGCCACCGTGCTCGTAGAAGACGCACTCCACTCCCCCACAAACCGCGTTGTAACTCTCTCTTATCAGCAAACGGAATCGAAACGCCCCACAATGCAAAATCTAGAAATTTTGCTCAAGCAAATTGTTGAACTTTCAGACTTCGATGGCGTCATCAACTTCTATCTCAGCGATTTGCAAAATGCACAAGAAATTCATTTCTCACTAAATGATAACGAAGAAGTTTCTATAGACCCAGTAGATGTAGCCACCACTGCCTCTAGCACCATTAAAATCCCTATCATGATTTCAAACTTCATTCACGTTGGCACCCCCGATGAAAAAACCACTGGCTATATGGAAGATGTTTTCAGCCACTCAGATAACGCCGCAGCAGATAATTTAATGACAGAAATAGACTACGATGAAGGTCCGCTTATCGTCAGTGATGATATGCACGCCCTCGGCTTAGAAAACACCTTTATGGCAGGGTTTTTCTGTAGCCCCGCCGCACCTTGTCCACTTTTAAAACGCTACGAGACTCCAGCCAATCAACGCACAGAGATTATCACCAACCCCGATGACTATAACCAAACAACAGCCTCTGATATGGGCATGTTACTCACCGATATATATCAATGCTCAGAAAGTGGCGGCGGCACATTACGCGCTGTATTTCCAAACGAACTCACCCAAGCGCATTGCTTGCAAATGGTCGAATTTATGGAGCTAGATAAGTTTGGCTCCCTCATCCAAGCTGGTCTTCCTGATGGAACAAAACTTGCCCACAAGCACGGATTTATTCCCGACCGCTACGGCGTTGTGCACGATATAAGCGATGTGGGCATCGCTTATACCCCTGGGGGCGATTTTACTCTCGCCATCTATACCTACCATCCCGTACAAGCAATTTGGGGAGATGTGAATCCGCTTTTTGTGGAGCTAACACAGGCTGTTTATAATTATTTCAATAT
>CAZAWS010000193.1:0-4329 GCA_964488755.1 uncultured Anaerolineaceae bacterium
CGAACGAGCGAATGACGCGAATTTCAATGCTTTTATTGCATTTTTTTAGAGAATTCATACGTTTTTGTCATCTTTGCATACAAAAAAAACAAAAAAGTTTTTAAAATCCGTGAAAATCTGTCCAATCCGTACAATCCGTGTTCTATTTTGATCTCCCTGAACGCTTACTAAAATTTTACGCTCAGGTTTTTCTGGGCTTTTTCGCGTTTGTCTAAAGTCCAAATTCACGAAACTCGCTCATTCGCGTAATTCGCGTTAAAAACAGAAAGCCTCCCCGCATCTTCTAAAAGAGCCATTAAAAAGAAAAACCCCGACAAATAAAACTTGTCGGGGTTAATATTTGGATCAAAAGAGACTAAACGCGACGTCCACCTTTTAGTTCGTCTTGTAATTTTTCAAGAGCGTCCCATTCGCCTTTAGCGGCTAAACCAGCTTGTTCTGCCCAGCTGTCGGGATTCATCATCTGGAGTTTAGCTTCGGCAAGGATTTCACGTAACTTGTCTGCATCTGATTTTGCTAATTCAGCATAAGTTGTGATACCTGCTTCGTTGAGAATTTGTTCCACTTTGGGACCAATGCCTTCTAGTTTTTTCAAGACATCAGGTTCAGATGGGGCATCTGCAACAGTTTCTTCAACAACTTCTTCTTCTTCTTCTTCTGCTGCTGCTGTTTCTTCAGCGGGTGCTTCTTCTTCGACAAGAGCTTCCTCAGCGGGAGCCTCTTCTTCTGCTACGGCTTCTTCAACTGCGGTCTCTTCAACCGCGGTTTCTTCAACCGCGGTCTCTTCAGCAGGAGCTTCTTCGGCATCTGTGTTAGCATCGTGAATAGCTTCAGCAAGAGCCTTCATATCTTTATCAACATAAGCGGCTGAATCTACTTTGCGAATGCTCAAGCCAATTCTGCGGCGTTCAGCTTCAATGCGAATGATGCGCAAACTAACGACATCACCTTCGTTAAGCTCTTCTTTAGGATGCTCAACGCGTTGATCGCTAATCTCAGAGACGTGAATTAAACCTTCAACATCATCATCAATACGAGCAAATGCGCCAAATTTAGTCAGGCGGGTAATTTTGCCTTCAATAAGTTGACCAACAGAGAACTTGGAAATGCGTTGCTTCCAAGGATCTTCTTGTAATTGGCGTAAAGAAAGACCAATACGGTTCTTCTCTTCATCAATGCTAATCACCTTAACCTCAGCCGCTTGCCCAACTTTGAGCACTTCGCTGGGGTGTTTTACACGTTCCCAAGAAATTTCAGAAAGATGTACAAGCCCATCAGCACCGTTGATATTGACAAAAGCACCAAAATTAGCCAAAGAAGTTACGCGACCCGTATAAGTGCCGCCAATTTCTAACTCAGAAATAACGCGTTCTTTGACCGCTTGGCGAGATTCATTGCTCGCTGCACGTTCAGAAAGAATAAGTCTGCGGCGTTCTTTGTCAACTTCAATCACACGAATGACAATTGGCTCGCCTTGCATCTTAGCCCAGCGTTGTTCAGGTGTTGCTCCAACAGCTTTACTGCGGCGCACTGCGCTAACCTGTGAAGCAGGCACAAAACCGCGCAAACCTTCAACGTCTACGAGTAAGCCACCTTTATTAAAACCAGCAACTTTGCCTTCGTAAGAATCTTCGTTTTCAAGCATTTCTGCAACAATTTTCCACGCTCGCATTTCAATAGCGCGAGTATAAGAAAGAATCACATTACCGTGCTTATCTTCAGGGTTAAGAACATACGCGTCAATTTCTTGTCCAACCTCAAGTGATTTAATCACCTCAGGAGACATTTCATCTAAAGCATGTCCGGCGATAACGCCTTCTGATTTTGCACCTATGCTTACTAAAATTTGGCTGGGACCAATACTGGCGATTGTGCCTGTACGAATCTCGCCCCGCTGTGGCAAGTCTACTTTGTATTCTTCTGCATCCAAAAGTTCTGCCATACTCGGCATATCTTCTTCGTCTGCATCGTCATCGTCTAGTACATCGTCATCGTCTTCGACAATAGCGTCTGTGACAATTTCTTCCTGTACTTCGGTGACTACATTTTCTTCTTGCACAACATTTTCTGTTTGCGCGTGGCTTTCTTCTGCTACAACTTCCTGCCCTTCTAAGGCATCGTTCTCTGACATCATTCAATAGCTCCAACTTACAAAATTTGATACGGCGCATTATACAGGCTAAGATAAAACTTGACAAGCCTTCTACAGGGTTTATAATGTTTTTTATGCTAACTACTTACCCCTTTACCGCTATAGTCGGACAAAAACGCATGAAGCGCGCCCTTATTCTCAACGCCGTAGATATTCGTATCGGCGGAGTTTTGATTCGTGGGGAGCGCGGCACAGCCAAATCTACCGCCGCACGCGCCCTTGCCGCCCTTTTACCCGAAGTGGATGTGGTGGACGGTTGCCGATTCGGATGTGACCCTGCTCGCGAAGCCCTTTTTTGTACGGAATGTAGAGAACGCGTACGTGATTTAGGCTTGCTGCCCTCTAAAAAGCGACCGATTTCCTTCATCAACTTGCCCGTATCTGCCACCGAAGACCGCGTGGTGGGCACCCTCGACATCGAAAAAGCCATTCAAGAGGGTGAGAAACATTTTGAATCTGGGATTCTCGCTTCCGCCAATCGTGGCTTGCTCTATATAGACGAAGTCAATCTCTTAGACGACCACGTTGTAGATGTTCTCCTCGATTCCGCCGCAATGGGGATGAATATCGTAGAGCGCGAAGGAATCTCTTTCTCACATCCTGCCCGATTTATTCTCGTTGGCACGATGAATCCCGAAGAAGGGGATTTGCGTCCACAGCTCCTCGACAGGTTCGCGCTTTCAGTCAATATAGTTGGGATTCGCGATGCCCGTGAAAGAGTAGCGATTATGGAACGCCACCTCGCCTTTGAAGATGACGCGGAAGCCTTCCACGCTCAATGGCAGGCAGATGAAGATGAACTCTCCGCAAGAATCACCCACGCGCGTACCCTCGTAGATCAAGTCACATACTCTAGGCAAGATTTGCTATCCATCGCCGCGTTAACATCCTCTCTTAATGTAGACGGTCACCGTGCCGATTTAGTCATCCTAAAAACAGCCCGCGCTCAAGCCGCCTTTGATGGTCGCACAGCTATCAACGATATGGATATTGCTCTGGCAGCAGAGTTGGCTTTGCCGCACCGTGTAAATAGCACACCTTTCGGGCAAGCGGGTATGACGCCCGCTCAACTTCAAGAAAAAATTGAAGAATTGCGCGAGCAAGCCATGTCCGATGAAAACGAAAGCGAAGAATCGGGGGGTGAGCAAGGCGAGAGTGAAAAAAAAACTTAAAAATTGAAGAAGATATGCAAGAAGGCGCACCAGAGGGGCAACCTGAAGCCGCGCCGAACGCTGATGCCTCTGCGCAGACAGACGCAAATTGGTGGGAAGGGGGAAAAAAGGTAAAGCCCAGTGAAGAATTTAAAGCCCGCTCTCTCAACACACCCCTAGATAAATTATCACGCCGTCAATCTGGCAAACGAACAACCACACGCACAGAGCGTAAGCAAGGACGCTATATCCGCGCCACGCCCGCAAATGGCAAAATTGACGATATTGCCTTTGATGCGACTTTACGCGCCGCCGCACCCTACCAAAAAGAGCGCAAAGAAGAACGAAGAAAGGTTGCTTTTTCGATTAAGAAAAGTGATTTTCAGAAAAAAATCCGTGTTAAAAAATCGGCTAATCTGGTTCTGTTTTTGGTAGATGCAAGCTGGTCTATGGCGGTCGCTGAAAGAATGAACGCGACCAAAGGCGCAATCCTGTCTCTTTTAACGGACGCCTATCAACGTCGCGATCGGGTCGGGTTAATCGTCTTCCAAAAAAATCGTGCTACGTTGGTTTTACCGCCCACAAATTCCGTTCAATTAGCGCAACGCGCACTGGTCAATATCCCTGTCGGGGGAAAAACGCCCCTTTCGGCGGGATTGCTGATGTCGGCAGAAATTCTAAAACGGGAGAGTTATACGCACCCCGATGTTGAGCCGCTCTTGATTGTGATGACGGATGGCGCGGGGAATGTAGCCATTGGCAAAGAAGAAGCACCGAATGAAGAAGCCTATGGTATAGCCGATAAAATCACAAAAAATGACATCCGTAGTATTGTGGTGAATATGGAACATGAGGCTTTTGACCAAGGGTTGGCGCAAAAATTAGCCGATCGTCTCGATGCGCCTTGTTTTACTTTGGACGAATTGAAGGCAGAGAGTCTTTATAGGGCGGTGAAGCAGGAGATGGTGGGGTAAAACAAATGCCTCATAAATCGAATGGCTCAAACTTAATCTCACGCAAAGACGC
>CAZAWS010000194.1:0-4325 GCA_964488755.1 uncultured Anaerolineaceae bacterium
TTTTCACCTTTTCCCAAGAAACTTCTTTGATTAATATGGGGGTTTCTTCTACATCTGCACGCTCAAAAAAAGCTAATCTTTTGACCACCTGTGCTTCAAAGTCACGCGAGGATGTGTGCTTTTTCTGTGCTAAATCGAACAACTCTCGTAAAGTCATTTTTTCGCAAATGGCATATAAATCGTAAAAATCTTTGCGGCTGGCACGAGATAGCAAAGTGTCTAATTTCATCAAGCCAATATCAGCAATACTGGCTAAAGAAGTTCCATCGGCATAACGCAAAGGCGCGACCATTGGATAGCCATACCCATAAAATCCGATTTGCACGCCTTGCGCTAGAAAAACTAAATTTCCCCAAGACGTATCTGCCAAAATTGGGTCAAATGGAGCTAAAGCCTCTTCTAAGACGGCACGAATGCTGGGAATATCTTCTGTGGGAGAGAAAAAATCTAGGTCAACAGAAAGACGATGTCCCAATTGCAAGGCTAATGCCGTTCCGCCTGCCAGATAAAAATCTGAGCCTATCTCTGTCCCAGAAAAATGTCTCATCACTTCGCGCATTTCATCAGAAACAGTTTCCCAAAATATGGGGGGATTTTCTTTAGTTCTCATTAGGTGAATTCTCTAATTCAAGCACCAATTTCCAAAAAGTGAGATGTGGTTCAGGTAATGCGTATTCTCCCCATTGGCGAATCCAGTTTTCAATTTTTGATTGAGAGTAAACACCAAATAACCAGCCGATTTCTGCACGATTCCCATATTGTAAGACGCGTTCTATAATCGTCGGTGCAGAACTTTGCACATTCAAATCTCCAAGATGATACTCTTGGAAGAAAGGAGCTAAGGTTTGAGGGATATATGTTCGCTCGGAAAGTGGAATTGCCATGATTGGATTATACAATACAATTGTAGAAAAATATAAAGCTCAAGCAGGATTGAAATCTCCGCTTAGACGTGAACAAAGGGGGGCTATATTTGCGAATCCCGCTCAAGCGAAGTTGAAAAAAGTCATAAGAAAAATTCGCATAATTCGCCCATTCGCGTAAATTTGCGTTGAAAAACATATCTCCATCTCTCCAATTAAACCAAGCCCTATTTCCAAAAACTCAGATGCGATTCTAGAAGTGCATATTCTCCCCACTGGCGAAATCAGGTTCCCCATAATAGATTCTAGGATAGAACTAAAACTAGCCCGAAGTGTTAAGGGTAGTGTATAATTCGTTCATCAAAAGGAGCAAAAAATGACTCAAGCTTTATCATTAGCTGGACGCACCGCTCTTGTGACTGGTGGTGCACGCGGAATCGGAAAAGCAATCGCAGAAACTTTGGCGGAGCGCGGCGCAAAAGTAGCTGTTGCCGATTTACGCATAGATTTAGCAGAAGAAACAGCTAAAGAAATCGCAAATAATTTTGGCGTTGAAACAATCTCCCTTGAAGTAGACGTAGCTGATACAGCAAGTGTAAAAGCAATGGCAAAGGAAGCGACCAAAGCATTCGGACAAGTTGATATTTTGGTCAATAATGCCGGCATTACGCGTGACGGATTAGTTATGCGAATGAAAGAAAAAGACTGGGATATGGTACTAGATATCAACCTAAAAGGTGCTTTCAACTGTGCACAAGCACTCTCTCGCCCCATGATGAAAGCCCGCTACGGACGTATTATCAACATCACCTCCGTTTCCGGTATCGTAGGTCAAGCTGGTCAGGCAAATTACTCATCTTCCAAGGCTGGCTTAATTGGCTTAACCAAAGCCCTTGCCAAAGAATTTGGCTCACGCAATATCACCGTTAATGCCATTGCCCCAGGTTTTATCGAAACCGTTCTCACAGAAAACCTGCCTGAAGAAATTAAGGAATTTTCTCTAAAACTTACTCCTGTAGGGAAATTTGGCACTCCTAAAGATGTAGCGAACGCAGTCGCATTTTTAGCCGCAGAAGAATCATCCTTTATCACCGGCGTTGTCCTAAATGTTGACGGCGGCATGGTAATGTAAAAAAGACAACTATCATCAATCCTAAAATTTAAGAAAGGAGACAAATATGTCTAACGATACTCGCCCTCCGGGCAAAACAACTGTTGCCCCTGAAGTACTGGTAGAAATAGCACGCAGAGCCACCCTCAAAGTAAAAGGGGTCAGCGCAATGGCACCCATCTCTGGTGGCGTTAATAGACTCTTTCGTCGCGGTATTGTGGATGGCGTAAGAATTACCATTGAAAAAGATATAGTCTATGTAGACCTATATATCGTTCTTGAAAATAATGTAAATATCCGCAACATTAGCAGAACGGTACAACAAAAAGTAACCCGCGCTATCACCGAAATGGTTGGCATGGAAGTGGAAGAAATAAATATCCACATCGAAGATATCGCCTACCAAAGCGATGAAGACGCATAAAACACAATTATTCAAAATCTAGATGTGAACCTTTTCAAAAACAAACTAACTTAATAAACAACCCCGCTAAAAAGAAGCCTTAAATCTAAAATATTGAGGCTAAAATTTAAAGCCCTAGGTCTAAAACTATGAAAGAACGCACCAGAGCGCGCAGCCTCGCTCTGCAAGTACTTTACGAAATTGATATGAGCGACCATCCCGCAGGCACTGTTTTTAACCAACGCCTAAAGGAAACCTCCCTATCCCAAAACGAAAAAAGGCGCAAATCTCTCGAAGACTTTGCCTACCAAATCGTTTTTGGCATCATCCCCCTTACCCAAAAACTCGATACGGCTATTGCCGATTACGCCCCCGATTGGCCTCTCGATCAAATCGCGCCTATCGATCTAAATATCCTCCGCATCGCGTTTTGGGAATTCGGAATCAGCAAAAGCACCCCTACAAAAGTAGCCATCAACGAAGCCGTGGAACTCGCGAAAATCTACGGCTCAGATAGCGCACCTGGATTCATCAACGGCGTTTTAGGTAGCCTTGCCGCACAGAAAAACGAAATCTTTCAATCATTTGAAGGTATTTAATGGATATACTCGGCATCGGCATTCCCGAACTTGGCTTTATTCTTCTCATCGCCATCATCATTTTGGGACCTAAAGATATGCAAAAAGCGGGTAAAACTGCTGGGACATGGATGCGAAAAGTCGTTCTCTCTCCTGAATGGCGCGAAATTAAAAACGCATCCCGCCAAATCAAGCAAATCCCCACCCAACTCATGCGAGAAGCAAGCCTTGAAGAGATCGAGGGATATAAACGTGAGCTTGATATCACCATGTCAGAAGCCCTCCCTAAAAAAAACAATAGGACGGATAGGGATTCAGATACATCGTACGGTGCGTGGAGCGGGATATCTGTCCCCCAGCCAACGGAGGAGACAAACACCATCGCCCCGCGCGTAGATACTTCGGCTAGGCTCGGTACGCGTGACGAACCTGCTCCCGTTAAACCGACATCTACCAGCCCCGAAGCATCTACCGTTAAAAAATACCCATCCATAGAGAAAGAAGATGTCTAATTTTTTTGCCAAAACAAAAACAATCCTCCTCTTCCCTTTTAAAGCAGTTAGCGCAATTATCACCTTCCCTTTTAAGAACTGGAAAAAAGCCAAAGCCTTCCTCAATGAAGAACCCGAAGAACACTCACTCATAGACACAGCTACCGAGACTATACAGTCTCCTGAGGCAAGAGCATCTCTATTAGACCATATAGAAGCTCTACGCAAACATCTCTTTCGCGCTTTAATTGCTTTAGTACTTGCCGTATCCGTATCCTTTGCCTTTTCACAACGTCTTATTGATTATCTCGCACTTCCCGTTGGTGGCATTGAGAACCTTGGTGAAATAAACCCTATAGATTCTATCGGTGCGTTCATGAATGTCTCTCTTATCAGTGGCATCATGCTTGCTCTCCCCTATATTGCCTTTGAATTTTGGTTTTTTCTTGCACCTGGGTTAAAGCCAAGTGCCAAAAAATTTGGGTTATTAGGCATCCCAGTAGCAACCCTTCTTTTTCTCACTGGAATAGTTTTTTCACAAAAACTCTTGTTGCCCCCAGCAATGAACTTTTTACTAAATTTTATGGATACCGAAAAAAACTGGACGGTAGTCTATTATATTAACTTCGTCAGTAAAATTATTTTTGGTATTGCACTTGCTTTTGAATTCCCCCTTGTCATCTATATTCTCAGTTCAATCGGATTGGTTAAACCAGACGTATTAAAAAAGCAATGGCGTCTAGCTATCGTTATCATTTCCATTATTGCCGCTGTCATCACTCCCACTGTTGACCCTGTAAATATGGGATTGGTTATGTTACCCATGATCTTTCTTTATTTTATTAGTATTGGGCTAAGTTACCTTGCTTATAATAAAAG
>CAZAWS010000195.1:0-4304 GCA_964488755.1 uncultured Anaerolineaceae bacterium
ATCTGAAATTATTTTAGAGAAAAGTGCCAGCCTCCGTTAAGATAGCAGGTACTTTTTTCTGTGACTTGCGAAACCAGCTAAAGTAGGTTTTTGTGTTTAGTATTCGTTATTGCTGTGACTCCGCTGTCTGTTTTTGACTTTTACTGAGTTTTCAGTATAATTGCACTAATACTTGTTAATAAGGAGATTTTTATATGGAATCTAAATATAACGCTACTGTCATTGGAAAAATTATGATTACGCCCGATATTATGGTTTTGCGTGTTAATACAGATAAACAACGTGCTGAATTTGAATCGGGACAATATACCGTGCTTGGTCTTTATGGGCGCGAAGCGCGTTCTGTGAATTCAGAGGCAGAACATAAATTAAGCCCTGACGATAAGTTGATTAGGCGTGCTTATTCTATTGCTTCGCATAGCGCGGCGAGTAACGAGCTTGAGTTTTATATCTCTCAGGTTAAGGATGGGCAATTAACGCCCCGTGTTTTTGGTCTTGAACAAGGGGATCGCCTTTTTGTTGGCGAGAAAATTGTGGGGATGTTTAAGCTCTCAGACACGCCAGTGGGGATGGATATCGCGATGGTGGCAACGGGCACAGGCATTGCCCCTTATATCAGTTTTTTGCGTTCTCATATCGTTGAACACAGCAATATTAATTTAGCGGTTATTCATGGCGCGGCGCATCAATGGGATTTGGGCTATTATAGCGAGTTAAGTTTTCTTGCCAGCACTTTTCCAAATTTTCACTATTTCCCCACCCTTACAGATGCAGATAAAACTTGGCAGGGGCATAAATTGTGGATTCAGGAAATACTAGAGCAAGGGATATTAGCTCGTGATGCAAATATAGCTATAGACCCCGAAAAAACGCATTTCTTTTTATGTGGAAATCCTAAAATGGCAGAGGGTATTTCTGTTTGGTTGGGGCAGTATGGATATACAAAACATTCTCGCAAAGCCCCTGGGGCTTTGCATGTAGAGGAGTTCTAGAGACCTCAGACTTTAGACCTCAGACATCAGCTTTAAGTTCTTGCTTATGCCTGAGGTCTTAGGTCTAATTGCTACATTTTTCTTGGCAGTTATAAACTGTGCTGGTATAATCCCGCCGCTGTAGCAAAGCAAAACGCCACCGTAGCTCAGTTGGTAGAGCAGACGCTTCGTAAGCGCCAGGTCATGGGTTCGACTCCCATCGGTGGCTCAATATATTTAAATGATAAAAAAGACGACTTTGTGGTCGCCTTTTTTATTTTAAATTACTGATGTTACGCAATAAGAATTTTTGGTAGTGGCTCTAAAGTAAGTGATACATTTTTTTGTAGAAACGGAGTCCAAAGCCTCCTGACTTTGGTTTTTTGCTAAAAATCCGAAATCGGGAGACTTCAGACTCCAAGCCATCACTTACTTAAAGACTACTAGCGAATTTTTTTGTGCATTAGCCCCCTCTGTCCGTAGGACAGAGGGGGAAGGTTAGGAAGGGGGCAATGCGCGAGAATGAGCTAAAACCAAGACAAGTGTGTAACATCAGTAAATTACCCAAAACTCAGCACCGCTGACTTTTATGTCGTATAATAGACGAAACTTTGTATCAATTGGGAACTCTTAATGACCGAAACCGCTAATCGAAAACTAAAAGTATTTCTCTGCCACGCCACCGAAGATAAGCCTGCCGTGCGGGAACTTTACGAACGCCTTAATGCTGAATTTTGGATTGCCCCGTGGCTAGATGAAGAGGATCTCTTGCCCGGGCAAGATTGGGATGTAGAGATTTATAAAGCAACCCGCGATGCTGATGCCATTATTATTTGTCTTTCAGAAATTTCTGTGGCAAAGGAAGGTTATGTCAACAAAGAAATTCGGCGAGTTTTAGAGATTGCCAATGAAAAGCCAGAAGGGACGATTTATATTATTCCCTTGAGGTTGGACGATTGCAAGCCCGCTTTTCTTCAGTTGAAACGATTGCATTGGTTAGATTATTTTGCACCAAATGCAGACCAGAGATTATTAAGGTCTTTAAAAATACGCGCCGAAGTTTTGAAGATAAAGACGCAAAAGAGAAAAACGGGTAGGCAGGAGAAGGAAAGCCCTAAATTATCACCAGAGGCTATTTTTAGAGAAAAAACACCTGTGCTTCAAGAAGCATATCCCGATTTAGACCTTTATATCCCGCCTGAGTATTCAGGGGAGTATTTCACACCGCCAAAATCTGAGCATCCTTCTTGGACTTTTGGTGAAATGGAATTTATGAAAATTCCACATGGTGAATTTATTATGGGGTCTACCGATGATGATAAAGATGCCTACGATGATGAAAAGCCTCAGCATAAAGTGAATATACGCTATGATTTTTTAATGGCTCGTTTTCCTGTGACCAATGACTTATTTAGAAAGTTTACGAAAAAGACCAGTTATAAAACAAAAGCAGAAGTAGAGGGCTACGCTTGGGTTTGGAATGGTGAAAAATGGAATAAGACCCAGGGTGCAGATTGGGCGCATCCGCAGGGACCTAAAAGTGATGTTGCGGGTAAAGGCAATCATCCTGTTGTGCAAGTTTTCTGGAAAGATGGCATAGCCTTTGCTGATTGGTTGAATAAAACTTACAGAGCTTCTTTGCCGCGTGGTTTGGTTTTTCGTTTACCGACAGAGGCAGAATGGGAAAAAACAGCACGCGGTAAAAATGGGTTGATTTATCCTTGGGGAAATGATTTTGATGCTGAAAATTGTAACTGGCAAGAAAGCGTATGGGGTGGTACTTCACCTGTGGGTGTTTATAGTCCACAGGGAGACAGTCCTTTTGGTTGCGCCGATATGAGTGGGAATACTTGGGAGTGGACTTCTTCTTTATGGGGAAAAAAGCCAGATAAGCCAGATTATGGCTATCCTTATAAGCCACGAGATGGGCGTGAAAATCAGCGAGCAAATGATGATGTTTTGCGTATTTTGCGGGGTGCTTCGTTCGGCGATACCGCGCGTTTTTTGCGGTCTGCCGTTCGTTTCAGGAATAATGTTGTCGTCCTCGATGATAGCGGTTTTCGTGTTGCGCTCGCTCCCCGTCTCTCTTAGGTTTTTGTGTTTCTGCGTTTCTGTTTTCTGTGTTCTGTGGGGTCTGGGGCGAAGCCCCAGTGAAGTTTGGCAATTGGCAGTAGATCCTGCTGCTTAAAATTGTAGGGGCTAGCCGAAGCTGGTGCTTCGTTCAACAATACCGCGCGTTCTTTGCGGTCTGCCGTTCGTAACAGGAATAATAACGTCAACGATAATAACGGTTTTCGTGTTGCGCTCGCTCACATCTCCCCTATTAGCAAATGCTTTTTTGCTCCGCCAGTAGTTCTGTTCATCTAAGGATGGCAGACGAGGCAAATTTAAGAGAGATGGTGGGCTACGTCCCTGGTTGCACCTTTTATCATCTCCTTCTCCCTTTGGGAGTGGGTTTGGGTGAGGGAGGTCAGCCAAATATAAAAGAGTCCCGACTATTCTAGTAATCCTGTATGGATGACCGTCTGGTCGGGACATTTTTTTGGATTCAACGCCTTGATTTAGTCCACTGCTTAGTCTATAATGTAGATGGAGGTGAGATATGACTGTTTATAATATCCACGAAGCAAAGACACATTTTTCAAAATTGCTTTTGCGCGTAATGAGTGGGGAGGAGATTATTATTGCGAAGGCGGGCAACCCAATTGCGCGTTTATTGCCTTTAGAAAAAGAAAAAGTTACTTTACGCGTTCCGGGTATAGACAAGGGGAAAATTTTTATCAAGGATAATTTTAACGACCCATTACCAGAGTTTGAATTATGAAATATCTACTTGATACGCATACTTTTCTTTGGTGGAATGAGGATAGCCCCCAGCTTTCTGAGAAAGCGAAAGAAATTATTGCGGATGGGAAAACCGAAATCTATCTTTCCTCTGCTAGTGCGTGGGAGATTGCTATTAAAGCTGAAAAAGGTAGATTGATTTTGCCTGAAGAACCTGCTCAATATATTGCTGAGCGCATGAGTTTTTATAATTTTAGCCCTTTGGCAATAGATATTAGTCATGCGGTAAAAGTGTATAAATTGCCGAAGCATCACACTGACCCATTTGATAGGATTTTGATTGCACAGAGCCAACTAGAAAATTTACCCTTGATTAGCAAAGATAAGTTGATTAAATTATATGACGTGAATGTTATTTGGTAAGCAAGTTCAATATATAAAAACAATACCTTCGCCGTTTTTTTTGCAACTTTTTGCTGGGCTACAGAGCGCGTTTTTTTTCTAGCCTGATTGTATTTCAAATAAAAAAGGGTACGCTTTTTGCAGAGA
>CAZAWS010000196.1:0-4295 GCA_964488755.1 uncultured Anaerolineaceae bacterium
CCGCGAAGCCACGAAGAACGCGAAGTTTTTAAGATAAAAAGACAAAAAGAACAAATACTACAAAGACCCATTCTTGCCTTTGAAATAAAAATTTAATATTTTTATGTTTTCCTTTGCGCTCTTCGCTTCTTCGCGGTAAAGAATAAAGGCTCAACGTGAATTAGCATGATAATTCATGTCTGAACCGATGATTGAAATCATCGTCTGAAACAAAAAGTACGATAAATCGCACTAAAACTTGCGCAATATAACCCGTTTCAACGGGTTTTGCATATTAGCCTTATGTTTTCAACATAAGGTAGTTAGTAGCAATCACGTCAATTCACGTTGAACCAGAATAAACAAAGTTATACTGAGTTTTCAGAAGAAAAGGTATTTTATGAAGAAAAAAATGATTTTATTTTTGCTCTTGAGCATTTTTCTCGTTTCTTGTAATGCAGAAACTTCATCTCAAGCCAATGAGGAAAAACTACAAGTTGTAGCAACCACGAGCATCGTTGCGGATGTAGTTCGGCAGGTTGGAGGGGATTTGGTGGAGGTTAAAGTTCTGCTCCCCGAAGGGGCAGACCCACATAGTTTTGACCCATCCCCGCAAGATATTGCGATGGTGGCAGATGCGGATATTATTTTTGCCAATGGCGCGGGCTTGGAGGCGTTCATCGCTCATTTGCTAGAGAGTGCAGAGGCAGAAGAACGCATGGTGGATGTTTCGGAGGGCATCACGCTTCTCGCTCACCCCAAAGATGACGTTCATCTTAAAGATGATGGGGACGACCACGCCGAACACGCGGGCGATCCGCACACGTGGACTGATCCCAATAATGTGATGATTTGGGTGCAGAATATCGAATCGGCGTTGAGTGAAGCTGATCCATCCAATGCTGAAAAATACAGCGAAGGCGCGGCATCCTACACATCGGAACTGGAAGAAATTGATGCGTGGATTCGCGAAGAAATCGCCAAAATCCCTGTAGAAAAACGGAAAATCGTGACAGACCATCGCTTGCTGGGCTATTATGCTGAAGAATATGGGCTGGAGCAGGTGGGTGCGATTGTGGCGGGGTTTAGCTCGGTAGCAGAGCCTTCGGCGCAAGAGTTGGCAGAGATTGAAGATGCGATTTCTGCTTTAGGCGTGCAGGCGATTTTTGTGGGGAATACGGTGAACGCAAATTTAGCAGAACAGGTTGCCGAAGATACGGGCGTACAAATTGTCTATTTTTATACTGGCTCGCTAAGTGCACCAGAGGGTGAAGCAGGAAGCTATTTAGATTATTTGCGATACAATACAAATGCGTTTGTGAACGCGTTAAAATAAAACCGTAGGGGTGGGTCTGAAACCCACCCCTGCAAGACCAAAATGACTTTCTTCAAAGAATTCAAAAAAACATCCCGCCACCTACACCGTCACCAGCGTAGCGAACACGATAAAGACGCGCCTATTTTGCGCGCCGAAAAACTCTCTATGCGCTACGAAAGCGGAGACGCACTCAGTGAAGTCTCTTTTTCGTTGCAAGAGGGCGAGCGAATTGCGATAGTGGGACCCAACGGCGCGGGGAAAAGCACCTTGCTCAAAATTATTGCGGGTGTACAAAAACAAACATCGGGTGAAATTCGGATTTTTGGGCGCGCCCCAGGCGGTCATATTTGCATCGCCTATGTGCCGCAACGCAATCAAGTCGATTGGACTTTCCCCGTTACCGTTGCCGATGTTGCCATGATGGGGCGCGTTGGGCATCTTGGGCTTTTTCGCAACCCAAGATCTCACGATTGGAATATAGTACACAACGCTCTCAAACTCGTCAAACTCGACCATCTTGCCAAACGTCAAATTGACCAGCTTTCTGGCGGTCAGCAACAGCGCATGTTCATCGCTCGCGCCCTCGCCCAAGAAGCCGAATTTATCCTGATGGATGAACCCATGACAGGGCTAGATGCCACATCTCAAGAAGATATTTTTGGAATTTTGGATGAACTGCGCGAGCGGGATGTGACTGCCCTCATTTCCCTGCACGATTTGAAAATGGCGAGCGAACGTTTCGATAGAGTCATGTTATTAAATAAACATCTTCTGTCCATTGGAGTTGCTGAGGAAGCCCTTAGCCCCGAGCATCTCATTTCAGCCTATGGCGGGAGTCTGCAACTCATCCCCTCCAGTGAAGGGACACTGGCTCTCAGCGATACCTGTTGTGATGGGGAGCATCATTAAATATTCAAAGTTTTCAAAAATTCGCATTAGTAAAAACGGAGTCCAAAGTCTCCAGACTTTGGTTTTTTGTTAAAAACCCAAAATTGGGAAATTTCGGGATCCAAATCACCACTTACTTAAAGACCACTAGAAAAAACATATCCCCGCAGCCATCTAAACTCTGGCTAAAATTTAGCTTTAATTAGGTATAATCAAAGAAGAAAACTTATCTACCCTTAAGGAGCAAAAAATGAAAAGAGCAGTAAGCGTAAGCATAGGCTCATCGGAACGAGATAAAGCCGTCACGGTTGAACTAATGGGCGAAGAAGTTAGCATCGAGCGCATTGGTACAGATGGCGATTTAGACAAAGCCGCCCAACTATTCAATGAATTGGATGGCACAATAGATGCCTTCGGCTTAGGCGGCGGCGATTTTGGCACCGAATTTGCAGGAAAATACTTCAAATATCATAACGTAGCCTGGATAGCCGATGGCGCAAAGAAAACACCCGCGGTAGATGGTTCGGGGTTACGCAACACCCTCGAAGCCCGCCTAGCAGGATTTATAGAAGAAGAAATTGGCGATTATATCAACCCCAAAACCGTTCTACTCACCGCCGCATCAGACCGCTGGGGCATGACCAAATCATTTATAGATGCTGGGTACGAGTGCGTCTTCGGCGAACTCATGTTTGGCTTAGGCATCCCCATCCCCATGCGTAAAGTTAGCTCGCTCAAACTTTTGGCAACCCTGCTCTACCCCATCGTCATGCGCCTGCCCTTCGAGTGGATCTACCCCACCGGCGACAAACAAACCGTCCGTGAACCCAAATTTGAAAAATACTACGAATGGGCAAGTGTCATCGGCGGCGACAACAACTATATAATCCGCCATTTGCCCGAAAAACTTGAAGGCAAAGTCATCGTTACCAACACCACCACCGAAAGCGACATCAAAATCTATCGTGACGCTGGCATAAAATATCTCATCACCGGCACACCTGCCATAGACGGTCGCTCATTTGGAACCAATATGATGGAAGCCGCCTTTATTGCTGTCTCTGGCAAAAACCGCAAGTTAACTGATGATGAATTAAACAAAATGCTAGATGAACTGGATTTCAAACCTCAGATTAGAGAATTAAATTAATTTTAATGGGATGAAAAACCGCAACGCGCGTAACATCAACTTGCGTGCCCTCAATCAACATCTGTGCGGCGTATAGCGTAGAAATGTCCACGCCAAAAAGATGCTGGGGAACCGCACCCCAGCCCAAAACACGTGTGCTGAGCCGAGTCGAAGTAAGTGCGAAGCGGCACTTCATCCCCCCATCGAAAAGGAGAATTTATGGACGCAATCGTCATAGCAGGCGGAATCCCCCAACCCGACCAACCCCTCTACGAATATACGCAAGGGCGGGCAAAAGCCATGCTCGATATTGCTGGTAAACCGATGGTGCAATGGGTGCTAGACGCACTTGGCAATGCTGAAAAAGTAGATAATGTCATTGTGATAGGCTTGCCCGAAAATGCCGAAGTTAGTTGTGTGAAACCCCTTCACCATATTCCCAATCAGGGAAGAATGCTGGCAAATATCGAAGCGGGTATCGACAAAATGCGGGCACTCAACCCCAAAGCCGAATATGTCCTCTCTGCATCTGCGGACATCCCCGCCATCACCAGCGAGATGATTGATTGGTTAATTACGACCGCCATGGAAACCAAGCACGATGTTTATTATGGTGTCGTTAAAAAAGAAACGATGGATGAGCGTTACCCTAACTCGAACCGCACTTTTACAAAACTCAAAGATATGGAACTCTGCGGAGCAGATATTCATATTGCCCACCACACCATGACGACAGATCCAAAGCATCTGGAAACTTGGGACGTGCTTATCGGCAAAAGAAAAAGCCCTATGCGAATGGCGGCGGCAGTTGGATTTTGGACTTTAGCCTTGCTTCTGCTTGGACGATTAACGCTGGAAAAAGGGATTGAACGCGTTACCAAAAAACTCAAATTCACTGGGCGCGTCATCATCTTCCCCTACGCTGAAGCCGCTATGGATGTAGATAAACCGCATCAGTTAGAACTGTTACAAGAAGAGTTG
>CAZAWS010000197.1:0-4286 GCA_964488755.1 uncultured Anaerolineaceae bacterium
GAATATATTTTGCAATTTTATCACCTTCTTTTTTAATGTAGCGGGTAAATCGTTCTTAGGGAGCACTAAAGAGTTGTTGGTTAATTTTACGCCGCCCTCTCTGCCCTTCGGGCATCTCCCCCAAAATGGGGGAGAATTTCCCCTCTCCCGTTTTGGGAGAGGGACGACCTGAGCGTAGCGAAAGGTCAGGGTGAGGGAAGTTCCAACAACCTTTTAGTGCTCCCCGCTCTTAAATCTTGCTTGACGAAATTAGCGCATAGGGTAGAATAAGCATAATGAAGAAATAGGACGGGAGCCTTTGCGCTCCCGTTCGGTGTCTAAATAGAGATGTGAGACTTGAGACTAAAGTACTTAGCTTAAGGCTTGGGTCTTAGATATTAAATCTCAAAAAGAGAGAGCAATAATGTTTTATAACCGACAGAAATTAGAAGAAATAGAAGAGCAGAGTCTCGCTCCCTATGGCATGAGAAGTAAAGATTCAAAGGGGCGCGCTTATCCGGGTGGTGAACCTGCCTATCGAACCGCGTTTCAACGTGACCGTGATCGCGTTTTGCATACAACAGCATTCCGCCGACTTGAGTATAAAACACAGGTTTTCATCAATTATGAAGGTGATTATTTTCGCACTCGCTTAACCCATACTCTCGAAGTTGCTCAAATTGGTCGCACCCTTGCGCGTGCGTTGGGCGGCAACGAAGATTTGATAGAATCAATCTGCCTTGCGCACGATTTGGGGCATCCCGCTTTTGGACATTCTGGCGAGGTTGCCCTTAATCGGCTGATGAAAGACCATAACGGATTTGACCACAATAAGCAATCTGTACGCATTGTTACAAAATTAGAAGAGCGTTATCCTGATTTTGTTGGTTTGAACCTTACTTGGGAAGTGCGTGAAGGCATGGTGAAACATGAATCTGAATATGATATTTCAGATGCATCCGAATATAACCCAGAGTTGCGCGGTAATTTAGAAACGCAAATAGCCAACGTAGCCGATGAACTTGCCTATACCGCCCACGACCTAGATGACGGACTTCGCTCTGGGATGATTATGCCCTCCCAGCTCGATGGCATTGCATTATGGGAAATCCTCGCTGAAACCTACAATTGGCAAGGTCCTGTTTTAGATGATATGATGCGCCACCGCATCATACGGCATTTAGTTGGTATAGAAGTTAGCGACGTGGTAAACGCCACGAATACGCGCATTAAAGAAAGTGGCGCAGATTCCCCGCTTGCAATTCAACAATTATCGTATAATTTACTTGGGCATAGCGAAGACATGATTCGTAGAAATCGTGAACTAAAAGATTTTCTCTACGCAAAACTATATCGTCATCCTCGCGTTGTGCGGATGGCAGTTAAAGCCGAGCGAATTATCGGCGACCTCTTCAACGCCTATATAGATGAGCCTGCTATTTTGCCCACACACATTCAAGCACTCACAGAAGAACGTAGCCTCGAACGCATCGCCTGTGATTATATCGCTGGCATGACCGATCGCTACGCTATAGATGAACATCGCAAACTCTTTGATCCCTTCATCAAACCATAAAAACAAGGAAATACTATGTCAAAACAAGAAGAAACCTACCTCACCCCTGAAGGAAAAATCCGCTTAAAAGCAGAATATGATGAAATGGTTGGTCCCCAACGAGTGAAATTGGCAAAACGCCTCCGCTCTGCAATAGAAATGGGCGACCTCTCTGAAAACGCCGATTATCATAAAGCAAAAGAAGACCAAGCCTTTCTCGAAGGGCGTATTCAAGAAATAAAATATATTCTCAGCAACGCCATCATTATCGAAGACGACGGAAAACCCAAAGATATCGTTACTATTGGGGCACACGTTACCATCCAAGAAGCCGATTACCCGCCTGAGGTTTATCACCTTGTTGGCGCAAAAGAAGCCGACCCCCGCAACGGAAGAATCTCTAATGCTTCGCCAATTGGGCGAGCTTTGCTCGGTCATCGTGTAGGGGATGTGGTTTCAGCGGATGCGCCGGGCGGCGTATTCAAGATAAAGATATTGAAAATTGAGTAAACTAATTAAAAAACGCTCATTCTCTGTTTGAGAATGAGCGTTTTTTTGTTTAAGTTATTGGATGAAGATACAGAGACCGCGCGTGCCCTAAACTTGCGTGCCGCCAGTCAAGGTTTTTTTTGCGTAGACACCTTTACGTCCCACCCCCGTTTGGACGCGGCATCCAAGCCCAAATCACGCGCGTAGCGTTTCATCCCATGCTGAGCCTGACGAAGCACAAAAAAAGAGCCGAGATTTTGAAAATCTCGGCTCTTTGGTTTTATCCGTTAGTTTTGGGCCAAATGGCTAGTTCTAATGTTGTTCGGGCAAAATAACTATTGGGGGGCAATTGCCCCGAACCATATTCAAGGTCGGCAACGGTGACGAGTAATTGTAGTGTCTCGGTCTCCAGTTTGACCTGCCCCTTAGCATTGATAACGACTAACTCGCCTTTTGCTTCAAGGCGTTGACGAATATCGGGGTCATTATAAGCGTGCTCCGACATCAAAACTTTTGTGGCGGTTTTTATATCATTTTTATCGAAGAGCCAAATTTCAAGAGCGGTAACTTTCTTGGGGTCGCCTACGCCAATTGTGTCAGAAATGCCAACGCCATACTCGCCCATGAACTCACCAGCTTGCGATTCGATACTAAAAGATTCATCATATAAATCATCGCCAGCAACATAGGTGGTCATAGATTGGGTAATTGGCGTTGCCAAGCCCATGTCTGAATAATTTGTTTGTTCAGTATTTTGGGCAATTTTAGCGGCTTCTTGTGCGGGGGTTGCTATGCCACCTTTTGAAGTTCTCGTATTTAATAGCTTATAGGCAAAAAATCCGACAACGGCAATAATAAGAAGCCCAATGCCCACAAAAAGATATTTTTGCATTGCAGAAAGCCCAGAATTTTCCGTTTCTTCTGCATCGGGAGCGGGTATCGCTTCTGTTGGGGCTGTTGCTGCCATAAGAGCACCAAAGGCGTTAATTACGGCTATATCTTGCGATCCCGGAGAGGCTTTAATGGTTTCAAGCCGTTCTGGTGCGCTGGGTCCTAGATTTTCCCAGCGTTGTGTTGCTAAAGCTACATCACTATTGATAGTAAAAGAGTCTATCGTCATGCGTAGATAATCAACCTGATGAGGTTCGCTAAGTAATTCTGGTGTTGTGTCATACCAGACAACGGGACTTACAATATATCCCCAGAATAGACCAAACCCAAACCCCAAGATTAGTGCAATGATTGCGGCAAAAATAGGGTTCTTAAATTTTCCACGTATCGTAGCGACAATATCGTTCATTTTGATTTCCTCTTTAGATATAAGCGATAACAACACAGCTATTATACAAGAAAGCTGTTAAATATGCGAATGAGTTTAATCTGTGGTAATAATTTCAAATACAGTGCGAAGAATCCCTCTTCCCGTCAGGGGAAGAGGGATTCTTTACCTAATTTATTTACGAAAAAGCTTGAATACCCGTTTGTGCTCTACCAAGTATGAGAGCGTGAATATCGTGCGTGCCTTCGTAGGTGTTCACCGCTTCAAGATTCATGACATGGCGAATGACGTGATATTCATCCGAAATGCCATTGCCGCCGTGCATATCGCGCGCATGACGGGCAATCTCTAACGACTTGCCACAGGAGTTGCGCTTGATTAAAGAAATCATCTCAGGCGTAGATTTTCCTTCATCCATCAAACGCCCAACACGCAAGACACCTTGCAATGCCAGCGTGAGATCTGTCATCATATTTGCCAGCTTGAGCTGAATGATTTGATTTGCCGCCAGCGGGCGACCAAATTGCGGGCGATCTAAGGTATATTGACGAGACGCATGCCAGCAGAATTCTCCTGCGCCCACAGCACCCCAAGCGATGCCATAACGAGCTTTGTTCAAGCAGCTAAAGGGACCACCCAGACCTGACGTGTTTGGGAGCAAATTCTCATCGGGTACGAAAACATCTTCCATCACAATCTCACCTGTGACGCTGGCGCGCAGGCTGAATTTACCTTTGATTCTCGGTGCACTCAAGCCCTTCATCCCTTTTTCAAGGATAAAGCCGCGAACTCTTTCGTCTACGCTACTTTTAGCCCAGATAATGAAGACATCCGAAATGGATGAGTTTGTAATCCAAGTTTTGCTACCGTGCAATATCCAACCACCGTCTACTTTTTTGGCGCGGGTCTCCATACTGCCCGGGTCGCTACCGTGATTTGGCTCAGTCAACCCGAAACAGCCAACCCATTCTCCGGTTGCTAATT
>CAZAWS010000198.1:0-4278 GCA_964488755.1 uncultured Anaerolineaceae bacterium
CGCGAACACGAAAATATCACATCCGTTAAAGACGGATGCTCTGGTCAGGCTTCTTGTGGAGCCTGCACAGTCGATATTGACGGAAAATCCAAGCTCTCTTGTATTACGCCGATGAAAAAAGTTGGCGAAACCAAAATCACAACACCCGAAGGTCTCAGCGACTATAAGCGAGATATTTACGCCAACGCCTTCGCTGAAAAAGGTGGCGTTCAATGCGGATTTTGCACGCCCGGCATCATTATGCGTGCCGATACCCTCATTAAAGGAAACCCCTCTCCCAGCGAAGCCGATATCAAGCAAGCCCTCACCGCACATATTTGCCGTTGCACAGGCTATAAAAAAATAGTCGATTCTGTCATCTACGCGGCAGAGGCAATTCGGGATGAAAATGAAATCCCCGCGCCCACCAGCGATGGAAAACTGGGATCGCGGCATCCAAAATATCAGGCACGGGATTTAGTTCTCGGCGACCATCAATATACGGATGATTTACGATTCGAGGGGATGCTACACGGCGCATTGAAATTTAGCGACTACCCCCGTGCCAAAATACTGGATATCGACACCCAAGCAGCTGAGGAACTAGATGGCGTGGTACGCATCTTCACCGCAGACGATGTGCCGGGTGACCGTACTATCGGCTTAATCTCGCAAGATTGGCCCCTGATGCTCAAAAAAGGCGAAGTCACCCGTTATCTTGGGGATGTGATCGTAAGCGTAGTTGCTGAAAGTGAGGCAATTGCCCGTGACGCAGTGAGCAAGATCAAAGTCACGTATGAGCCGCTGGAGGTAGTCAGCGATATGCACGCGGCAATGAAGCCCGAATCTCCCAAAGTACATGAGGGCGGAAACATCCTAGCGCATCCCGTTTTTAAGCGCGGCGACATAAAATCTGCACGAGAAAAATCCGCCTATATTTCCAAAGGAATTTACGAAACGCAGCGCGTGGAACATGCCTTTATGGAAGTCGAAACAGCCGTGGCGATGCCCGAAAATGACGGCGTGAAGGTTTATTCGCAGAGTCAGGGGATTTTTGAAGACCAAACCCAAATTGCAAAATTGCTCGGTTTAACAAAGGAACAGGTGCGCGTCATTCTCGTGCCAAACGGCGGCGGATTTGGCGGCAAAGAAGATTTGAGCGTGCAAGGACACGCCGCGTTGATGGCAAAATTGCTCGGCAAAACAGTGAAAGTGCATCTAACGCGCGATGAGTCGATTGTGATGCACCCCAAACGGCACCCTGTTTGGATGGATTACGAATTGGGCTGTGATAAAGATGGCAAACTGACCTTCATCAAGGCGAAATTTATCGGCGATACGGGGGCTTATGCTTCGGTGGGCGCAAAAGTGATGACGCGCATCGCCAGCCATGCAACTGCGGCGTATCATGTTCCCACAACAGATTTGGAAGCCTTTGCGGTCTACACAAACAACCTACCTTGCGGCGCGATGCGCGGATTTGGCGTAAATCAGGCAACTTTTGGCATGGAAAGCTCCATAGACGATCTCTGCGAACTAGGTGGATTCGACCCTTGGCAGTTCCGCTACGATAATGCGCTGATGAACGGCTCGATGACCGCCACCGGTCAAGTTTTGGCGGGCGGCGTTGGCGTGCGAAAGGCTCTCGAAGCGATTAAGCCTGCCTACGAAAAGACAAAATACGCCGGCTTGGCTTGCGGATTGAAGAATACCGGCATCGGCAATGGAATGCCCGATGAATCTTCGGCATTGATTTCGATTATTGCACCTGATAAAGTTATCATTGATCACGGCTGGACAGAAATGGGACAAGGCGTAAACACGATTGCAACACAAGTCGTCTGTAACGAAACAGGGATTCATCCCGATTTGATTGAAGTACGCATAGATACCGCATCCGAACAACTCGCGGGGATGACGACAGCCTCTCGCGCAACTTCATTATTAGGAAACGCGCTACTTGATGCCTGCGAAAAACTTAACGAAGATTTAAAAGAAAACTCACTAGAAGATTTAGTCGGAAAGTCATATCGCGGTGAATGGATTGTCGATTGGACAACCAAAGCTGACGCAGACGTAGAAGAAGTCTTCACCCACTATTCCTACAGCTACGCGGCGCAATTGGTTTCCATCGATGAAGACGGGCAAATTGAAAAAGTGACCGCCGCACATGATGCTGGCAAAATCTTCAACCCGATGCTCTTTGAAGGGCAAGTTGAAGGTGCCGTTCACATGGGGCTAGGTTACGCAATCAGCGAAGAATTACCGATGAAAGATGGCTATCCACTCAGCACTAACTACCGAAAGCTGGGAGTTTTGCGAGCAAAAGAAATGCCCCCCGTAGAAGTGATTGGCGTTGAAGTCCCCGACCCATTAGGACCCTACGGCGCAAAAGGCGTTGGAGAAATTGGGCTCGTTCCTACAGCCGCTGCGGTGGCAAATGCGCTCTATCAATTTGACGGCGTGCGCAGAAGAAAATTCCCGATGAAGTTGGCAAAGAAAAAAAAGCGTAAAAAGGCTTAATCGCCCACGACTAAAGAAGGTTTTCAAAAAGACTGGTTACGATAAGACGTAACCAGTCTTTTTTTATTTCAGCGTAAATTATCGCAAGAAATCCCCCATTCCTGTTTTCACCTTTTCCTCTTTTCTGTTATCATCATAGCGGAGAAAAAATGACATCACAAAGTGACCCTGTTGCCCGCAGACGCATGATTTTTATTTCAATTATTCTAGCGACAATCCCTTGTTATTTATTGGGCTTTGCCGCACTTGCCCTCGCACCAGAAGAAGTCCCCCCAACACCCACAGCAAGCCTAAGCCCCACCCCTCAGCTCGCGACAATAACGCCCATCGTAGGCTCCCCAACACCCAGCCTTAGCCCCACACCAGAGATAATTTCACCGACTCCAACGCAAACGACCACCAAATCCCCAACGCCATTTCTCCCTGCCTCCCCAACGTGGACAGCCTCCCTAACCCTGACCCCAACCTATACCCTAACGCCATCATTAACTTTTACCCCAACCCAAACTTTTACGCCCACATATACCTTTACACCCACCTACACAGAAACCCTTACCCCATCTCCCACCGCCACAGAAACCCTTACCCCCACGCCGAGCAACACGCCCACAAATACTTGGTTAGATGATCTTTTAACACAAGCAGCAGGAGACAACTAATACCCAATCTTATGAAAACAGACTTTCTAAAATCCCTACTATCTGCGTCTGGGCTATCTGGTTTTGAAGCCCCCGTTACCAAAATTATCCAAGATAAGTGGGAGCCACTTACAGACGAACTCAGCCTCAGCCCGCTTGGCTCATTACATGGGATTAAACGCGGAAGCGGCAAATCTCACTCACTAATGATTGCCACCCACCAAGACGCAATCGGATTAATTATTAATCAGATAGATGGGGAATTCCTGCACATCAGCAATCTCGGCGGGATAGATATTCGCGTTTTACCGGGACAAGCCGTAAACGTCCATGCGGATGCTGGCGTGCTGCCCGGAATCATCTGCCAGCCCCCTGCCCACCTCCTGCCCGAAGACGCGGCAAAAGGCGCGGTTGCCCTCAAGCATCTTCTCGTAGATGTTGGACTTTCTGCTCGTCAAGTTGCTCGCAAAATCAAAATTGGCGATACGATTTCCTTCGCCACAGAGCCAACCGAAATGAGTGGCGGCTTATTAGCCGGTCATTCTCTTGATAACCGCGCCTCTGTTGCCGCCCTCACTCTTTGCCTCGAAGAGCTACAATCTCGAAACCATATTTGGGATGTCCAAGCTGTTGCTACCAGCCAAGAAGAAGTCGGCGCACAAGGTGCAAGAACATCTGCCTTTGCCCTCCGTCCCGACTTAGCCATCGTTGTAGACGTAACCTTTGCCAAAGGTCCCGGGGTAAGTGGATGGGAAACATTCAAACTAGACAGCGGTCCCACCATTGGTTGGGGCGCGACCAACCATCCCTTTTTGCATGAGCAATTCAAGGAACTCGCTGAAAAACTGGAAATGCCCTTTAGTGTTGAAATTTCACCCAGCTATTCCGGCACCGATGGCGATGATATACAAGTCGTAGCCGAAGGAATTCCGACCATCGTTATTTCTATTCCCATCCGTTATATGCACACCCCCGTTGAAGTGGCCGCAACAAAAGATATTCAGCGCACAGCACGTTTACTAGCAGAATTTATTGTGATGCTAGACGATGACTTTTTAGAAAAAATTGTTTGGGATGATTAAACGCTAGATGTACATTGCATCTGATAAGATGCGTTGCACATCGAATTTATAAGGTA
>CAZAWS010000199.1:0-4266 GCA_964488755.1 uncultured Anaerolineaceae bacterium
CAATTACATAAATTTTCTAAAAAAATGCAATAAAAGCATTGAAATTCGCGTTATTCGCTCATTCGCGTATAGCGTAGCGGCATTTGCGTTAAAAACTTAAGGCATAATTTTAATACAGTTGAACGCTTACCAATTAATCTGAAAGCCCCCTGTTTTTTATCCCTTAAAGAAATAACCAATGCCGCGTTCGGTTAGTAAATACTCTGGTTTGAGTGGATCAATCTCAATTTTTTGGCGCAATTTCCCCATATATACGCGCAAGTATTCGGCTTCTTCACCATATTCGGGTCCCCATACATTTTGCAAAATAAGACGGTGTGAAAGAATTTTTCCCGCGTGGTGCATCATATAAACAAGTAGATTAAATTCGGTGGGCGTTAATTTCAACACTTCCCCACGAAGATTGATTTTGTGTTGCTCTATATCAGCAATAATTTCTCCGCGTATGATTTTTTCTGTATCAGAGGGGGATTCGGACCAGCGTGCGCGTCTCAAAACGGCTTTAACACGCCCAAGAAGTTCGCCTGTACCAAAGGGTTTGGTGAGGTAATCGTCCGCGCCCATGTCGAAAGCGTGTACTTTATCAGCTTCTTCGCCTAACGCGGTGAGAATGATGATTGGCACCACAGATGTCTGCCGAATTCGGCGCGTGGTTTCCAGCCCGTCAAGGTGAGGCATCATAATATCTAAAATCACGAGGTCTATATTTTCTGTGCCGAAAATAGCCAGTGCTTCAAGTCCATTTGAAGCCGTTTTAACCTTGAAGTTACGAACTTCTAAATTACGGCGCACAAAATCTCGGAGTGATTTTTCGTCATCAACAACGAGGACGGTGGGGGCGTTACTGCTCATTATTAGCCTGCCTTTCTTCATCTGGTGGCGTGTTAGTGGGGATTGAAAAAGCGATACACGCGCCTTTTTTCTGGGGTTCTGCCCAAATTTTTCCGCCGTGTGCTTGAACCAAGCCCTGACAAATCGCGAGTCCCAACCCTGCTCCGCTGACGATGCGCGAGAGACTTGCGTCTAAGCGATAGAAACTCTGAAAAACACGCTCGCTCTCTTCGGCGGGAATCCCGGGTCCGTCATCTATGACGCGAAAGATGAGGTTATTGCCTTCTGCACCAACCTCAATGCGTATTGTTGCTTTATCTCCGGCATATTTAGCCGCGTTTTCAAGCAGGTTGCGCACCACAGTTTCCAGCCGCGGCGGATCTGCATATAACGTGGGCAAGTTTGGGGCAAGGGCGATCTCCAGCTTATTATCCTTTTGCAACCGCGATCTTTTAGCAGCACGTTGGATAATATCATCAATCGGACATTCAATCCTAGAAATAGTGAGATTGCCAGCCTCAATACGAGAGAGATCGAGCAGACTAGAGACCAACGCACTGAGGCGATCCGTTTCGTTGGAGATGATGGTAAGAAATTCGCGTTGGGATGCGGAATCCCATTCTACGTCTTCGGCGAGGAGGGTGGTGGCGTAACCTTTGATTGCAGCGAGAGGCGTGCGGAGTTCGTGCGAGACGGTTGAGATGAGGCTGGATTTCATGCGGTCAACTTCTCTGTCGGCGGTGATGTCTCTTAAAATAAGACCGCGTCCAATTGGTTTTCCTGTGGTGTCTTTGACATCAAAGACTTGCAAGCGCAAGTAAACGCGCCCTCCAATGCTGTTAACAAGAGGAATTTCGACCCCGTGTTTTTTTTCACCTGTGAGTGCATCATCAATTTTTTGACGAATTTCTTCTTTTTCAGGGGTATTAATGAGAATGCGATCGATGACACTATTTACGCTGTTTTGATGCAATTCTTTGGGAGATAGGTTCGCTAGTTTTCCAATTCGCCGATTGGCATAAATTACTTCTCCATTCAAAGTATTCAAGATAAGACCGTCAGATAAGGAGTGAACGAGGGCTTCGATGCGATGGGTTTGCTCTTTGAGACGCATATCGCTGTGGGTGTAGAGAGTCGCATTTTCGATTGCCATTGTGACGTGATTGGCAAAATTGTCAAGTAGTCGGATTTCATTTGTTGTGAAGATATGTGGGGTTGGACGGAAGATAAGCAAGGCGGCAGGCGGAGTGTGTTGTGTTGTCAGCGGTACAGCCAGAAGAGAACGGTAGCCTTCGGCTTCAGCGCGCGACAATCTGGATGTGAATGTGGCATCTATTTGTGTATCACTGATTTGAATGGGTTCTTTCGCCTTTAAAGCACGCATGGTGATAGAGTTGGGGTCTGTTGGCTGGATGGCGAGTTGCTGAGCATATTTTTCTGATAACCCGCGACTGGCACGAATGCGAAAGGTGTTACGCTCTTCATCTAAAGCAATAATGGCGCACATATTGACATCAAAAAGTCTCTGTACCTGTTGAAGGATACGGTCAAGGACGATTTCTGGGTCTAAGGTGGAGACGACCGCTTTGCTGGTTTCGAGGAGCGTTTCTTGTTCGTTGATGCGCGTGGCGATGGATTCTTCCATGCGTAAGATACTGCGAATAAGATAACCGATTTGGTCACGACGCTTGGAAAGGACATTGACCTTTGCACGTTCTTTTGCGCTGACACCTTGTTTGCTTCCGATGGAGCGACTGAGGGATGTTAGTTGCTCAATGGGATTTACGACACGGCGGGCGAGCAATATCCAGACGAATAAACCGATGACAATAAAGGTGAGTGCAACAATTGTCGTAATGCGATGAATGGTAATTTGGGTAATAAAGGCTGTTGCGGTGGGGCGACTGACGATAACGCCCCATCCCGCGCTTGGGATTGGGGCATAAGTGTACAAGCGTTCTTCTTCTCTGTTGTTATATTCGATTAATGTGCCATTTTCTCCTGCAAGCGAGGGGGCATAAACTTCGGGGAGGAGGCTTGAGGCATCCTTGAGAAGAAAATCAGCATCTGGGTAAGCGATAATTTGCGCGTTAGCGTCAAGAATGACAATCTCGAAGCCTTCTTCCGAGTGATATGTGGAGACAATTTCAGCTAATGTTTTGCTTAGACTGGCGAGTTTAATATTGGTCGCAGCAATACCGAGAAAATTATCTTCATCCCAGATGGGCATGACCGTCGTTGCAACGGCTTGTTCTGTAGTTGGAGAGATACGCCCTTTGGAAACTAGAGCCTCTTTGCTGAGCAACGCGCTTTGATAATAGTCTCTAAAAGAGAAATCATCGCCTATTGTTGGGTTCAGCCCAATAGGGTAATGATAGAGCATAGTGCCATTGCTGTCTAAGCGATAGATTAGGTTTACGTCTGGGCGAGTTTGGAGAAAAGCAGAGAAAATATCTTCCATTTTCTCGATATCTGCTGAATGTACGCTGGGGAGCTGAGAAAGTCCCTCAACAGCTTGCATAGATTTACTGACAGAAAGGTCAGTTTCGAGGGCAATAGCGCGTGCCAGTGAAAGATCGTTTGCTTTTACGGTTGCTTGAATTTGTTGCCCTGCAAGTTGGTCGAAGCCAAAAAGGACAACAAGCGCGGGGATAATGATGAGCAAATAGAGGGCGAAGAGTTGCACGCCCAAATCTTTGAGGGGGGAAAGCCAACGCCGTATCATAACTCGCCTCTAACTCTCCCCTGATAGGGGGATATCTGTCCCTTCCCCATCAGAGGAAAGGCTAAGGCGGGGGGAATGATGCGTAAAGTTGTCATTGGTTTATTGAGGGAGAAGCCGCTCTGTCGAGGCTGCGCCTGCGTAGGCAAAAATCAGAGTTTTGATAATTTGCCCCCTTTCCTTAGGACAGAAGGGGCAAGACCAATCCCTACGGATTGTTCTCATACTCTCCAAGTTGGAGAAATCTAAGCGTGTGAAGGGCTTTGTTCGTAGCGTGCTTAGTATACAAGGAGAGACCGATTCTGAAAAGCAGCAAACATCACTGTGAGTATGCCAGTATTTTGTGGGGATGAGGCGTTCTCATCCATCCCCCTCTGTTCTACGGACATCTCTCCCAAAATGGGGGAGAATTTCCCCTCTCCCATTTTGGGAGAGGGACGACCTGAGCGTAGCGAAGGGGTGAGGGCGGGGTGTAGCATCCCCGCGATTCGTTGGCGTACTCCCAACCTTTTCACCTTTATTTCTAGCCAATACTTTTGCGGATACCTTAGAACATTGTGAGCAATTGTGCAAATTCTTTACTATAGGGACTAATTCTTGCGTGGTAAACTCCATGACATACTTCTTGATTTGACAAGGGGTCTAAATAATTCTTTTATTGTAAGCGTTCAGCTGTATTAAAATTATGCCTTAAGTTTTTAACGCAAATGTCG
>CAZAWS010000200.1:0-4260 GCA_964488755.1 uncultured Anaerolineaceae bacterium
GTTTTGGGAGAGGGACGACCTGAGCGTAGCGAAAGGTCAGGCATTGTCCTGAGTTCATCGAAGGGGTGAGGGAAGTTCCAATAACCTTTTAGTGCTCCCTAAAGATGTACGGTAGAGAAACCCCGACTAAAGTCGGCAGAGAAGAGGCTACTTTTGCAGACTTCAGTCTTGGGCATGGACGTTTACGTCCATGCTCAAAGCTGGTTTATTTGCTTAGCCCATTGCCACAACCATCGCAATCGCGTGCGTTTGGCTGTGACTCAAACTCACCGACCATGTCGTGAGTTTTTTTTCTTTGGCGATAAGCTCGGCTTTTTTGTGAAGCACTAAAATTGGTTCTCTGTTTTTTCCACGCTGAATTTCAACCTCATCCCAGGCGATTTTACCGAAACCAGTACCGAGTGCTTTGGCAGCGGCTTCTTTTGCCGCAAAGCGTGCGGCAAGAGATTCGGCATTCCCCGCACAATCTTCAAGTTCACGCGGAGTGTAAATTCGATTCAAAAATCTATCGCCATGTCGTTCTATGGCAGAAGAAACGCGCTCTATTTCAATGAGGTCAATGCCTGTTGATAAATTCATATTTGAATGTTAGAAAGTTGAAAGCTCAAGGTTGCAGGCTATTAAGGCGATTCACGAAAAAAAGTTATCCGAAACACATATTTCGTATTGCGTATTTCGTAATGCTTTTCCTTACGCAATACGTTTTACGCAATACGAAAACGGAGAATTTAAATTCAGGAATCGCCTAACCTGCTAACCTTTAAACATTCAAACTAGTTTACGGTCCCGCCGTTGCAATAGCGAGACGCTCTACTTCTATATATTTTCTTGCTACCGCAAGAATTTCATCGCGTGTTACCGCACGAACAAGATCGGGGTATTGACGATAATAATCTAAGCCCAAATCATATCTTTCGATGCGAAGCAATGCACTTGCAACACCGCTATTTGATTCTAAAGAGAGGGGCAGTGAGCCAATATAGTTGCTTTTATTATCGTTGAGTTCTTCTTCGGTTACGCCATCTTTGACGAAAAGTTCTAATTCTTTGATAACCAAATCTATTGTTTTATCTATATTGGCAGGATTCACGCCTGCGCTCACATACCATGCGCCAGGTCCATGCCCTGCGCTTATGCTAGAGTAGGCGTAATAGGCTAAGCCAGATTTTTCTCGCACAGAGTCGCCAATGCGCCCCATTAATCCAAAACGTCCAAGAATAGAATTGCCTAAAGACGCCGCCATATAATCATCATCGAGGCGTTTGGGTCCGAGAAAGCCCATCAGCAAATCGGATTGTGATTTTCCCTCGATGGTGTGATGTTTTCGCACACGTTTTTCGAGCGGAGGCATCTCTGGTACAGTTGCTTTTGGCGGTTGGTCGGGATTTTGCCAATCGCCGAGAATTTCGCTTATTTGGGCAACCGCGTCATCGGCTTCTATCGCACCGACTACGGCAATAACCACGTCACGGGGTCCATAATGTTTTTGATGAAAGGCGACTATATCGTCACGCGTAATCGACTGAATAGTTTCGGGAGTCCCATCGCCTGTGTGTCTGTAGGGATGGTCGGCGTAAAGAATTTCATCAAAGGTTAACTCTGCCATATCGCCTGTATCTTGGTCGCGCATGGCAAGCCCAGCCAAGTGTTGAGCGCGTAAACGTTCTACATGCTCTGTAGGGAAAATCGGTCGGCGAAGTCCTTCAGAAAGCATCTCCATGAGAAGAGATAAATCTTCGGTTAGCGAACGTCCGCCAAAGCCAAGGGTATGGGTATTGGCATTAAAACCAAAACTTGCACCCACAGATTCGAGTCTGTCGTAAATTGCCTGAAAATCATATTCTTCTGTGCCACGCATGAGCATGGAGGCAGTCATATCTGATATGCCCAATTTCTCATCGGTATCAAAAAGTGAGCCGGCGGGCAAATTCCCGCGCAAAACCACCGAAGGGCTATTGAAATTTGTGCGACACAAAACAGTAATGCCATTATCTAATTCAACGCGGGTAATATCATCTGCGCCGGGGTATGCTTTTTTACTCATTGGGTTTCTCCTCGTTGACGGGCAAATAAGTCCCCACCACGCGGTATTTTTTCTGGAAGTATTTTTTCGCTACACGTTGCACATCATCGGGGGTAACCGCGGCAAGATTGTCGAGGTAATTTTCAAACCATTCGTAATTGGCGAACATTTCTGTATAGCCCATCCAAAATGCTTGATTGGTGATGCTCTCGCTTCCGTAGGCAAAGAGTGCTTTTGCTTGCTTAACAGCACGTGCAACTTCTTCTTCTGAGACTTTTTCTTCTTGTATGCGAGCAATTTCAGCATCTAGTGCGGTCAGTGCTTCATCTGGTTCTCGTTCGGGGTGGATGATCATGACGATATTATATAAATAAGGGTCAATGGTGGCTTGTGCGCCGCCGCTCATGCCAACCGTTAGTTCTGTTTCTACCAATGCTTTATAAAGGCGGGATGTTTTATTGGACATGCCGCCCCCAAACATATTTAGGCTACTGGCACCAGCAAGGAGGCTGTCTAAAACGCTTAACGGGAAGAAGTCTGGGTCGGTAGCTGCTGGGAAGCGGTAGCAAGCCTGAACATAGGTCGTATCGCCCGTCCCCTCCACGGTCAGACGTGTCTCTCCGCTTGATTCCGGTTCCGGACGGGATAGCGGTTGAGGGGCAGGTGCGGCGGGAATCCCACCAAAAAGCTCTTCTATTCTCTCAAGCATTTTCTCGGTCTCGAAATCCCCTGCAATTGCCATAACGGCGTTGTTGGGCGCATAATAGGCTTTATAGTGTTCGTAAAGATCGTCGCGGGTCATGGATTCTAAATCTGCCATATCGCCGATAACTTTATGGTGATATGGATGAACGCGAAAAGATGTTGCCTGCGTTACTTCACTGAGCTTGAACATGGGCGAGTTCTCATTACCCTCACGCTCCGAAATAACGACCGTACGCTCTGAGGCAACTTCTTCGGGGTCAAAAAGACTGTTTACCATGCGGTCAGCTTCGAGTTGCAATGCCAAGTCAATTTTATCGGCGGGCATGGTTTCATAATAGGTGGTGAAGTCGAGATAGGTAAATGCGTTCCAAACGCCGCCCTCGCGCGAGATGGCTTTATCTAACACGTTGGCGGGGAATTTGGGCGTGCCTTTAAATTGCATGTGTTCCACCCAATGCGAGATGCCTGTTTTACCAGTCACTTCATTGCGTGAGCCTATGCGATACCAAACCCAAGATGAGATTATGGGGGCGGTGTGAATTTCTTTTAATAAAAGGGTAAGCCCGTTTTTTAGGGTGGTTTTAGTGAGTTTTTGTGTCATAAGGTTCCTAGTTAAATTTGTATTACGAATATGCTTTCCGTTTTGCGAAACAGATTTTTACGGACAAACTGCTTCGCCGTGTATAGTGACTGCTTTGGGAGCAACAAGACAGTATAGCGGTTGGACAACTTCTTGCAAGCCAACAAAAGGCTCGTGCAAATCGGTTTCTTCGAGGGGAATATCTACCGCAACATTTAGTTTGACAGGGATGGATGTATCTACTGGAACAACTAAATCCAATAAGATTGGCAATGCTAAACCTTCGGGAAGAGTCACGACTGCTGGTGCGCTGATATTTAATGCGCCTGTATTTATTTCTACATACGCATTATATATGGTCACTGGTTCTGTTAAAGTGACTGTTGTAGGTTGGTTGAGTGTAAGGTCAAATTGAACAGGAATGGTATCTTCAACAACAATATCTGTTTTGATGTGGGCTTCATCCATTAATTGGAAATTATCATAAAGCCCCTGAAGGAAGTTCACGGGGGTATTTATATCTATGCCTTCGGGAATCACAAAGCTATTCGCATTTTGTGAATATAGATATAGCACGGCGGCTAAAAGGACAATCACAACGAGATTAACGGTCATCGAAATAAGAGCCGTTATTGTCCATAAGGTGCGCAAACTTTTCTCTTTGCGAGTGTGCTCTGGCTCTGGTGGTGGGGGCGGTTCTGCAGACGGTGGCGGCGCAGGTAAAACTTCTGGTTCTACCATTTTGCTTTCAGGCGGGGTATTATTTTTGGGGATATTTGCAAAAATATCGTTTTCTGGGTGTTCATTCGACATAATCTTCCTCCAAAAGTGCGATGTTGGGACGACAGCGTAATCTTAGCACAGAGTGGGAAAAAATAGGACAGGATTTTTTATACTGGAGCACTAAAGAGTTGTTGGTTAATTTTACGCCGCCCTCTCTGCCCTTCGGGCA
>CAZAWS010000201.1:0-4256 GCA_964488755.1 uncultured Anaerolineaceae bacterium
AACGCAATAAGGTAGATTTCCCTGAGCCGCTTAATCCGATGACGGCGAGGAATTCTCCTTGAGTGACATTAAAACTCACGTCATCCAGAGCTAAGGGTCCCCCCTCATATCTCTTTGAAAGATTTTTGATTTCTAACATAGGTGTATTCCGTTCCTGATTTTCAAAAAATGGTGAAAAAAATAATTGCTGTGAAATAAAAATCTCCGCCTCGCGCGTGACCTAAACTTGCGTGCGGTCAAAGAACTTTTTCGCGGAGTGGAGCAGATTCCCTTTATCGTCAATTTTTGCTTGGGTACAGCACTCAAGTTCAAATCACGCGTGAGGCGTTTTTTTTATCTCAAATAACACAATATCTAAAAATACAGCCCCAGATAAAATAATCTGGGGCTGTATAGGTATTAAGCGTAGAAATTACTCGCCAAGGTTGTCAAGGGTGATGCCTTGAGCTTCCATGAGCAAGCGAACGCCGTCAAAGTTTTCGTCAAAGATAGGACCAACGCCACTCCAATCGTAGAAGCTTTCGTTACAGAGAGTTTCTTCACAGGCTTCGGAGTCAACATAAGCGGTAACTGCGTCGATGATAATCTGAGTCATGTCTTCGGGGAAATCGGGGGAGAATGACATGGTGTCATTGGGAATCTCGCCAGAGAGGGTCAAGATGCGGACTTTTTGTACTACGTCCGGGGCCTCTTCACGAATGGCGGCACGGGCATCAAGTACGCGGTATTCACCGCAGTAAAGTTTGCCTTCGTCATTCAGAGCGCAGTCAGGAACGAACTCGTCAGGAATATCGGGATCATCGCCAACTGCCCAGCGTCCTTCGGGAAGGAGGGGGGCACTGAAGTAAGCGGTAGCAACATCAGCTTCGCCGTTGTAAACAGCTTTTACTGCTTGCGGGTGACCGCCAGCTTCAACGGTTTCGCCAACGGTGATGCCGAGGTCATCAAACATTGCGGCGGGGTAAAGGTAGCCAGAGGTGGAGGCAACATCAGGATATGCCCAAGTGGCACCTTCGAGATCTTCGAGGGTTTGGAAATCGCTGTCGCGAGCTACGAGGAATTCAGTCCAGTATACGTTCCAGCCGTAACGCTCAGAAGCCAAACCGGGGGTAACACCACAGAGTTGGTTGGCAAGCGCATAGCCCATTGCAGGGATGAAGCCGATGGTGTCTTCAGGAGAAGCACATATTTCTTCAATTGTTGCGGCGTAAGAAGTAGGAACACTGGCTTCAAAGTAATAGCCGGTTGCCATACGTAAAGCATCTTCGATCAAGTCGCCACCGGCGATCATGAAGTCAACATCCACGGATGGGACGAAGAGAACTTTGATGGGGTCATCTTCCGAACCTAAGCCAGTTTCGGGAGCTTCAGGATATTCCGGTGGGAAGAGATCATCATAAGTAACATCAAAATCTGCACCGAAGTATTCTTTGTTGAGTTCAACTAAGAAGCCATTTTGCATTAATTCTTCTAATGCGGCGTTAGTCGGTTCAACCAAATCACTGCCTTTCGGGAATAAGAAGCCGAGTTGATCACTGGAAAGTGAATCACCAACGAGTTTGAGGTCTTCGGCGTTTTCGCCTAAGTAACCTTGTCCAGCAGTTTCATCCATGATGACGGCATCAATATCGCCAGCAAGCAAAGCCTGTACAGCGAAGGGGAATTGCTCAAAAGCGTTGATGCGATCAGCGTCTAAGTATTTAAGAGCGGTTTCGTAGTTGGTGGTGCCGGTTTGGGTGCCGAGTTTGAGTTCGGCATCGTCTACGATATCTTGAATACTGGTAATGCGATCTTCGTCAGCGCGGACGAGCAAGCGTTGTTCGATAGCAACATAGCCCATGGAGAAATCTACGATTTCTGCACGGTCTTCGGTGATGGTAACGCCATCTGCGCCAACATCAAATTGACCATCAGCTACAGCTTGGATCATACCTTCCCAAGCAGATTCAACAAAAACGGGAGTGCAGTTGACTAAGCCACAAATTTCATTCCAAATATCATAATCCCAGCCAGCACCTTCGCCGGTTTCAGGGTCAATATAGTTGAAGGGCAAGTAGGCATTTTCAACGGTGACAGTGACTTCACGACCACCAAGATCGGGCATTGCGCCTTCTTCTGCGGGAGCTTCTTCAGCTTCAGCAGGGGCTGCTTCTGGTTCAGGAGCAGGTTCTGGGGCTGCAGGAGTGCAAGCGGCCAGTACCATTGCGCCAATAACCAATAAAGCAAATAGTACATACGAAACTTTCTTCATTTTTTTCTCCTTTAAAGAAAAGTGAGTTAACGGTTGACTTTTCAACCTTTCAAAATTGATAATAACGTGAAATGCAATAGAAATCAAGGTGATATTTGTTTATAAAATGCTATAATTTATCTTATGCGATACTTATGTAGTCCCAGTACACTTATTATTAAACTCAACTTTCCTTTTTCGACATTTTTAATAGAAAAAGAAAAACACAGTCCCCCCTTCTGCATTAGGAGAAAATTATGAAAAAAAACATAGTCCCCATTATTTTACTTACCATCGTAGCGGTAGCGGCATATTTTATTGTGCTCTCGGTGCAAGAAGGCACAAAGCAAGCCCAAAATGCTATAGCCCCTATTTCAAATGTTAGTAGTGCCATGCAAACCCAAAATGCTTCTATGCAAACTCAAGTCTCCGATTTGTTGCACCCTACGCCCACCATCATCCCAGACCCGGTTACCATCATTCATGATATTCGTGCTCTCGCTCGCCTAGAAACTATTCAGTATTCTGTAGAAAAAGTCATCACCGCAGAAATTGGGCAAGGGAATTTTGGCTTTCTCTTCGGGGATAAAATGCTCTTCGTAGCGCACGGCGTAGTGATTGCCGGCATAGATATGGAAAAACTCGGACCAGAAAACATGAAACTAGAGGGCGACACGCTCTACGTCACCCTCCCGCCCGCCGAAGTTTTCATAGCCACCCTCGATAACGCAAAATCTTATGTTTACGACCGTGAAACGGGTGCTTTAACGCATGGAGATACCAATTTAGAAACCACTGCTCGTCAAGCGGCAGAGCAAGAAATCTACAAAGCCGCGATGGAAGACGGCATCTTGAAACTGGCTCAACAAAACGCCGAACATTTTCTCGAAAAATTTTTTGAAGCTTTAGGCTATGACAAGGTGGTTTTTCTTAATTCGTAAAAAAATGGGGCATTGCATCTTCTTTTGGATGCGTTGCACCACAAACTCAAACGGCAACGCATCTTCAAAACGCAATGCAGTTTTTCTTCAAATACGCTCAGTCCAATCCGGATGAGCGTATTTTTTTGGGATCAATTCACTCGCACGGCTTTTCTCAGCATCGGATAATTCACCGGGCATCAACCTGATTCCCAATATGGATTGGAACGCGCGTGTAAAAGACTTGCTTGCCGTACCCCAATCCACTTCCCATCCCAAAGCAGATTCTAATGTGGATGCACTCAACATCAACTTTTGTGCCGCTACCTGACGCGATTTATCATCCAAAAAACTTAATGCCTTAGTGATACGCGTCAAATCACCTATTAAGGGAAGTGAGCCATGTTGTAGCACGCCGCCTTTTTGCCGCGCTTGCGCACTCCCAATTAATTTCTTCCCATTTACTGTAATTTCATACGCTGAGGGGGTCTCAAAGCAGACGGGGTTAGAAAGTGCGGGAGACTTTTGATGTCTCCCTACTGGGTTCATTTCTACATTTGCCCCTAAATCTTCTAGTGCGCTGAGTAATGCCTGAGCAAAATACTGATAGCTCTCTAAAACATTTCCTTTAATATGAGCATTATCTTCGGGGAGGATAATGGCGTAGGTTAATTCATCTGTATGCAAAATAGCGCGCCCACCAGTTGCTCTGCGAACAATATCCCAACCATTTTCTTCTAGGGCGGGGAGATTGACATCGGTAAAGGCTTGTGTGCGTCCCAAAGATAAGCAGGGCGGATTCCAAGCGTAAAGCCGTAAGGTGGGGAGGGAATCTCCCCGTACGATATTCTCGAGAATGGCTTCATCGACTGCCATATTCCACGCGCCGGTGGATGGAGGGCACAAAACTAAACGCCAGGTTTCTGTCATTATTGCTCCAGTATTGGGGTGAAAAAGAAGATGATGAGCGGTATCAAGCCTAAAACACGCGCGAAGCACCTTTCATCGTCATAAATTTTCCCTTAGAACCAACAAATCTGCAAGAGCAAATCTTTTTTTATCGGTGCTAATTCTCGCGTGGTGAACGCCATGACAGGTTTCCTAGT
>CAZAWS010000202.1:0-4247 GCA_964488755.1 uncultured Anaerolineaceae bacterium
CATCGCCTACACTTCGGCTGGCTCAGTAGCCACTCAACCAACTATGCGCTTCTTTCATGAAACTGTCAGGTAGTTAGGCGTAAATTTAGACATTTTCACAAAAGCCACCCACAATCAGTAACTTTTAAGGCTCTTTAGGATTTCGAGGTAGAGTGCGAGTAAGTCATAAAACTATCCACAGGTTTTGCAGATTTTTTCTCACCCTTCGTGTTTCTTCGTGTGGCTTCGTGGATTCTTTTTTGAAAATACCTCAAAGTCCCAAAGACCCACTTTTAATTACCCCCTCATCAGGTACAATATCATTTATGGTAAACGAATTTAACGTCCTCCACCCCGAACCCTTGCTCATCGTCATCTCAGGTCCCTCTGGCGTGGGCAAAGATACTGTTTTACACATGATGAAAGAACGCGGTGAATGCCCATTTCATTTTGTCGTAACAGCTACAACCCGCCCAATTAGAGAAGGTGAAATAGACGGCGTAGATTATTTCTTCGTCACCCACGATCAATTTGCAGAAATGATTGAAAACGATGAGTTATTTGAATATGCCATTGTCTACAATGACTATAAAGGAAACTCAAAAAAACAAGTTCGGGATGCACTTGATAGTGGCAAAGACGTTATTATGCGCCTCGATATTCAGGGGGCAGCAACGGTAAAAAAAGAAGTCCCCGAGGCTATCCTTATTTTTCTCACCACCGAAAATGAAGAAGAACTAGTTAACAGACTCAAGGCGCGCAAAACAGAAACAACCGAGGGGCTAAAACTTCGTATTGCCACCGCACGCCAAGAACTAAAACACGCCAAAGATTTCGACTATATCGTCCTCAATAAAGACGATGCCCTAGACGAAACAGTTGATACACTAGAAGCAATTATTCGAGCAGAGCATCATCGTGCCAACCCACCTAAGGTAAGTATATGAACACCGAATACCCTCAATCTCCCCCACCGCCACCACGGCAAAGCCGCGTTGCCTTACCGAGTGCCCCGCCACGCGTCACCTATACCATCATTGGCATAACGGTCTTTTTCTTCATCCTTCAAAAAGCAAGCGAATTTTTCCTAGGCTATGATTATCCTGCTAGTTTTGGCATGAAAATCAACGAAGCCATTTTAGCGGGGCAACTTTGGCGATTGATCACACCACTTTTGCTACACGGCTCCATTATGCACATCGGCTTTAATATGTACGCCCTCCTCGTCATTGGCGCAGGCATGGAAAGCAGAATGGGACACGCCCGTTTTCTGATGCTATATCTCGTGAGCGGATTTGCAGGAAATGTCTTCTCATTCTACTTTACAGATAGCCCATCATTGGGCGCATCGACCGCGATTTTCGGCTTGCTTGCCGCCGAGGGCATTTTTCTACACTTCAACAAAAAACACTTCGGTGCGCGCGGCAAAAAAGCATTGGGCAACCTCATCACCATTGCAGTCGTCAACTTAGCCATTGGCATGGCTCCCGGAATCGATAATTGGGGGCATATAGGCGGGCTTCTTGGCGGGCTGGTTTTCGCTTGGTTTGGTGGTCCCCGCTGGGAAGTAGAGGGCGTTTACCCACTGCTCAGACTAGAAGACCAGCACGACATGCGTGACGCGGCTATCGGTTCAGTAGTCGTAATTGTTATTTTTAGCATCATTGCATCACTCAAGTTTTTTTAGACCACAACAATTTCCGTGCAATAAAACAAATCATCTTGCACTCTTCCCCCATCCTAGCCTTCCCCCAAAAGGGGAAAGGGACAATTTCGCCCCCTTTGGGAGAGATTAAAGAGGGGGGGTGTATTACCGATTTATTTTCTTAACTTTTATAAGTCATCGGCTTAATCCCCTCCACACCTCATGCAACCAGCCATCTTCTCCGTCACATGGATATCTCTAAGTTTTTTCGGCGGCATTATCCTCGCGCGCTATTATCCAACCCCTGCCGAAGATTGGCTCAATCTTGTTATTGCCTCCGCAGTAATCGCCTTTGCCGCCATTATTCTTCGAGCCATCCTCGAAAGAAATTCAAAAATCCCGCCCCGTGAAGAAAAAGATTCATCGAAAACCCATTTTTACTTCTTCCTCCCCCTTCTACTCCTCTCTTTTTTCTTTGGCGCGTATCATTTCGAAAAAAACCAACCCGATTTTGACGACCCTTTTTATATAGGCTGGTATAACGACAGAGAATACGAAAGCCTCGTTTCGGGCATGATTTCTAAGCCCCCCGATTATCGAGATACCTATACCAATCTCACAATGGATGTAGAATATCTCGACCAACTTGGTAAAGCAGAGCCTCTTGAAGTTTATGGCAAAATTTTAGTACGCGTAGACGCAAGAGAAAGCTACCAATACGGCGACTATATTCGCGTGCGTGGCGTTCTCGAAACACCTCCAGAAAACGAAGAGTTTTCCTATAAAAATTATCTTGCGCTAAGCGATATTCACAGTTATATGAAAAACGCAAAGGCAACCTTTCTCCCCGAACCACGCGGCGGGTCGCCAATAAAGATAGCCATTTACGATTTAAGAGACCAAGCCCTCGAAAATATCTACAAACTCTTCCCCGACCCCGAAGCCTCCCTACTCGCTGGCATTTTGCTCGGCATAGAAACAGGGCTTCCCGCAGACCTTCAAAAAGCCTTCAAAGATACTGGCACAACGCATATTATTGCCATTTCTGGTTTCAATATCACCATTATTGCTGGACTTTTTATCACGCTCTTCGGCAATCTCTTTGGCAAAAAAAATGGGTCTATTATTGCCATGTTTGGCATCGCCATTTACACAATTCTAGTTGGCGCAGATTCCGCCGTTGTCCGCGCCGCACTCATGGGCGGATTAGGGCTGCTCGGCAGACAGTTAGGCAGACGGCAAGACGGCATCGCCTCCCTTCTCTTTGTTTCGGTTGTGATGGCGTATTTCAACCCAATGGTTTTATGGGATGTTGGATTTCAACTCTCCTTCGCCGCAACTGCCGGATTAATTCTCTACGCTGAACCCCTCGCCAACTGGTTTATACGCCAAACTTCTCGCGTAACAACAGAAGAAAAGGCAGAGGAAATTGCTGGTCCCATTGGCGAATATGTCCTCTTTACCCTCGCCGCACAATTTGCCACCATTCCCATCATGGCATATCATTTTGGGCAAATTTCGCTAATCTCTTTCATTGCCAACCCTTTTATTCTTCCCGTTCAACCAGCAGTGATGATTCTCGGCGGCTTGGCACTCATCGCCAGCCTGCTTATCTTCCCTCTGGGACAATTGCTTGCTATTTTTGCGCTACCTTTTACAACCTATACCATTCGAGCAGTGGAATTTTTCGCGCGGCTACCACGGGGTGTAGTTGTTTTGGGGGACATGAAATTAATCACAATAATTATCATCTACGCCCTGATGCTGACGTGGACTTTTGCTGGCGTGCGTTTAAAGAAAGTTTCCCGGTCCCTAAAACTTACCTTTATCATCGTCACTCTAACGCTTCTCACTGTTCAAGTTTGGCGCGTGGCTTTTGCCGCCCCCGATGGACGCTTACATATCACCTTCTTCGATGTTGGCTCAGCAGATGCAATTCTCATTCAAACCCCAGATGGCGCAAATATCCTCATCAATGGCGGAGAACGCGCTTCCGTTCTTTCTTCCGAGTTGGGCAAACGTCTACCGCCCTTTCACCATGAACTAGATTGGCTCATCGTTGCTTCCCCGCAAGATGAAGACCTTGCCGCGTTGCCACGTACTTTAGAGCGTTTCCCGCCCAACGAAGTCTTATGGAGCGGAAACCGCGAGGCATCTTACGCCTCCCGCGATCTTCAACGGTATTTGACAGAAAACGAAATCCCGATTACCAACGCGGAAGCAGGACAACGTTTGATATTGGGAGAAAAGCTCTTTTTGGAGATTCAAGATTCGGGCACGCGCGGCGCGGTCATCCTCATCGAATGGGATTCTTTCCGCGCCTTCCTTCCCATTGGCATGAATTTCAAGAACCTTGAAGAATCCCAGAAAATAGGCGAAGTTTCATTGCACCTTTTAACCGATTCGGGCTACGCGCCGATTAATCCGCCTGAATTAATTAACGCACTGCACCCGCAACTAATTATCTTAAGTGTAGACGCGGGCAATCAATTTGGTCTACCCCATGATTCCACCTTGAGGGCAATAGAAGATTATTCCCTTTTACGCACCGACCAAAATGGCTGGGTTCATGTCTTTACCGATGGCACGCAAATGTGGGTGGAGAGCGAGCGGTGAGGGGAAG
>CAZAWS010000203.1:0-4247 GCA_964488755.1 uncultured Anaerolineaceae bacterium
ATAAGTGATAATTTTTTGCGTGTTGCGTAATGCGTAAAACGTATTTTTTTTACGCATTACGAAATACGTTTTACGCACTGTACTCCGCTTGCGTTTCACGAACGCTCACATAATTCATATTGCCAACATGCCGCACCATGCCTTTAAGCTCCATCATGACCAACGTAGAGGAAACTTTTTCTACTGCTAAACCTGTGTTAGCGCGGATTTCATCTACGTGGCTTGGCTCATGTGAGAGTGCGCTGAGCACTTGAAGCTCTGTCGCGTCAGTAGGGAGTGTTTGTTGCGCATTTTTATGTTGCGTGATGCGCGTCAAATCGAGAATTTCGAGAATTTCACGCGGATTCAAAAGTGGATGCGCACCATCTTGAATAAGTTTATTCGGTCCCATGCTTTGCGGAGCATAGATATTACCGGGCAAGGCAAAAATTTCGCGTCCTTGTTCGAGAGCAAAATTCGCAGTGATCAATGCACCACTGGTTCTGCCAGCTTCGATAACAATTGTTGCGATGGATAAACCAGAGATGATGCGATTTCTTTTGGGGAAATTAGACCCTTCGGGCGGCGTATCTGGTGCATAATCACTGAGCACCGCCCCTGACTTAGAGAGGCTTGCTGCCAAATTACGATGTTCCGGCGGATAGATTCTATTCACGCCCGACCCAAGAACAGCAAGGGTGCGCCCCCCAGCTTTTAGCGCGGCTTGATGGGCTATCCCGTCTACGCCACGAGCTAATCCGCTAACGATGGTAATGCCTTTTTGTGCTAGATAGGTGGCAATTTCTTCGGTAACTTGTCTGCCATAGGCAGTAACTCTTCTTGTGCCAACAATAGCAACTGCCCAAGCATCTTCTTCGAGAATTTCGCCCTTCAAATATAAAATAGGCGGTGGTTGAGCAATTTCACGCAGGCGAGCGGGATAATCTGCATCTTCCCAATTCATAACGCGGATATTTTTCTCTGCGATATTGTCCCAAATTTTCTGTAAATCGACATTTTCACGGGTGTGGATGAAGCGTTTAACTATCGCAGGGCTTAATCCCGCTAAGCGCAAATCTTCCGGGGTGGCTTCCCATGCACTTTGAGCATCGCCAAAGAAATCGAGCAATCCACGCAAGCGTACTGCGCCGATGCCTTTGACTAGGTTTATGCCAATCCAGTAGGGTTTTTGGGTCATGGTGAGTAAATCAGGGAATCAGGAAGCAGTATGCCCCGTGCTTTACCCTTATTGGTTGTGAGCAAGACGACTAAAGTTGTCACTACAAAAGAGAGTTCTTACGCAATCAGCCCATCCAACAGAAAAACGCTCATTCTCCCCTCCACAAGGTCAATGTCAAGGACGACATCGGGGATGGCTGGGAGGAGGATTTCTTTTCCGTCTTCTGACTTCACTACGTAAACATCATTTGCGCCAGTTTTGACTATTTCATTGAGTGTTCCAAGAGATTTCCCCGTTTCTTCTTCGATGATTTCTAATCCGATAATTTCGTAATCATAAAATTCATCTTTGGGGAGGCTTGGAAGTTCGCTGGTTTTTGCATAGACATGAGTGTTGCGAAACTCGCCAACTTTATCTCTGTCTTGAATACCCTCAAAGGAAAGCAAAATACCTTTTTTATGCGGGCGGCTAGATGCAATGGTATAGGGAATATATTGTTCACCAAGATAAAACTGCGATTCTGGAAGAAAAATCTCGGTGTGCTCAGTTTGAATTTCAAGCATAATTTCACCGCGTACGCCATGTGGGCGACGCAAGAAACCGACATTTAAATACACAGGCTCACCGTTGGATGATGAGCCTGCGTGGGTGTTCTTTGTGCGTTGTTTTGCCATATTTTTTAAACGCGGAGTTCACGGATTTTTCAAGATTGTGGAGAAGAAAACAAAGTTCTTCTCCGTACCCTCCGCGTTCTCCGTGATTTTAGGGTTCGAGGATTTCGAGGGAGGCTTTCTTGCCCTCGCGCTCTGCGGCTACTCGCAAAAGTGCGCGCATGGCGTTGGCAACTCTGCCACCTTTCCCTATAACGCGTCCCATATCTTTTTGGGCGACGCTTAGTTCAACTTCTACGTGCCGCCCCGATTCGTATTCTTCTACAAATACATCTTCGGGGTCATCTACGAGAGAGCGGGAAATATATTCGATTAATTCTTTCATGAAAAATGCTCTTTTGTAAAAACACGAAGACGCAAAACGTGAGAGTAAATTCACGTTTTACGTCTTCGCTTTTCACATTTTAGTCTTTGCGAGTGCGGGGATTTATATTACGCTCTTCCATCATCTTTTCAGATTCTGCTAAGAGCACTTCGATTTCTTCACCAGCTTTGAAACGCTCATAGCGTTCAGTAACACCAGTGTAGCCAAAAATTTGTTTTACAGAATCACTGGGTTGGGCACCATTTTTCAACCACTTATAAATGAGGTCTTCTTTAACGGTGACTGTGGAAGGCTCTGTGCGGGGGTTATAAGTCCCTAAAATTTCGAGAAATTTGCCATCACGAGATTTTTCTTTTTCAGCGGCAACGATGCGGTAAGAGGGCTGTCCTCTCATGCCTGTACGGCGTAAACGGATACGAACCATTTTTAATACTCCTAGTTTTTAGATAGCTTTTTAGTTTAGTAGTTCTTCACTGGATAATACTCAAATCGAAAGTGAGGACGCTAAAGGGGGCGTTTCCTTCTTTTCTTTTTTATCCATTTTATACTTTTTGGTACACGGATTGTGCGGATCACACGAAGAGAGATTTTATGTTATAGAGAAAAACAAAAAAGTTTTTTCTCCGTGAACTCCGTATCATCCGTGTACAAAAAAGGCTTACCCAAAAAGACGCGAGAGATCGAGACCACGTCCCTTAGATTTTTGAAGTTGCTTGAAGAGTTGGCTGGTTTGGCGAAACTGCTTCATGAGCTTATTTACGTCTTGCACCGTATTTCCAGAACCAGCGGCTATTCTTCTTCTACGACTGGCATTTAGGACTTTAGGATTTTTTCTTTCTTGCACGGTCATAGAGCTTAGAATTGCCTCCGTGCGTCTCATTTGAGCTTCCATTTCTTCGGGCGGGATATTGCGTGCGGCTTGTCCCATTTGCCCAGGAAGCATATCCATAATTTGTCCAAGCGGTCCCATTTTACGAACCTGCTTCATTTGCTCCATCCAACTTTCGAGGGTGAAGTCGCCTTCCATCAAGTCTTTAGCCTGTTTTTCAGCATCTTCGGTATCGAATGCGGCTTCTGCTCTTTCGATAAGTCCGAGCATATCGCCCATGCCCAAAATGCGGGAGGTAAGTCGAGCGGGATCATAAGTCTCGAGCGCGTCTAGCTTTTCACCCGTGCCAAGAAACTTGATCGGGACACCAGTCACGGAGCGAATCGAAATCGCCGCGCCACCACGAGCATCGCCATCCATCTTCGACAGAATCAAGCCAGTTAGCTGGATTGCATCTCTGAAGCCCTCGGCAATAGGCAACGCCTCCTGACCAATCATCGAATCAACGACCAGCAGGGTTTCTACAGGATTAGTTTTCTTAGCAACTGCGCGTAACTCATCCATCATCTCCTTATCAAGCTGGGAACGTCCCGCAGTGTCAATAATGAGGAGGGTGTAACCACCTTTTCGAGCTTGTTTATACGCTTTCTCGGCAAGTTTTTCAGGTTTCAGACCTTCTTCCCAAAAAACGGGCACATCTATTCTTTCACCGAGTGCTTGTAATTGTTGTGCGGCGGCGGGTCTATAAGGGTCCCCTGCCACGAGCATAACACGTTCGCCACGCTGCCGAAGTTTTTTCGCTAATTTTCCTGCCGCTGTAGTTTTACCTGCACCTTGTAAACCGACTAACATCAAAACACGTGGTTTTTCACCTTTGAGTTCAAGCGGAGCAGGATCGCCGAGCATGGCGATTAGCTCTTCGTTGACGATTTTTATAACTTGTTGCCCAGGTTTTAATGCTCTATTGATTTCTGAGCCAACAATTTCTTCTTTAAGTTTGGCAACAAAAGATTTGACAACACTATAATGTACATCCGCTTCGAGTAATGCCAAACGCACTTCTCGCAACGCCACATCTACATCATCGGCAGAGAGTTTGCCACGACGGTTAAGTTTGTCAAATACTTCGTTTAGTCTTCCAGTGAGTGTTTCAAACATAATTTAAGTGCAAGATAAGTCTTGCGTTACGATAATGGTTGGTCAAAAAGCCGTTGGATTTTAGCGTGGATGTGCTATAAGGTCAAGGGAAAATTTCAGACGTAT
>CAZAWS010000204.1:0-4235 GCA_964488755.1 uncultured Anaerolineaceae bacterium
TGAGAAGGTGGCTTTAGCCCCGCAAAAACAGGTATTTTAGTGCGTTTGCCCTGCCTATCAACTCCTTAAGAGTTGACAGGTTTAATAAGTATCTGTTTAGATTTCTATTTTTCAACGCCTGTGAAAACAATGCCTTTCATAAATACTTTTTGGGCAAAGAAAAAGAGAATGAGTGGCAAAATCATGCCCCAAAAAGCGGAGGCTTGAACAAGATGCGGGCGGGCTGAAAATTGAGCGTTAAAACGCTGGATGCCGATGGCAATGGGGAGCAATTCGGTTTTGGTTGAAAGATAAAGCAAGGGACCGAAAAAGTCGTTCCATGCCCAAATAAAGTGGAATACGCCTACGGCGACCAAAACAGGCACGGATTGCGGCAAAATAATGTAAATTAAGCGTTGCATGGGACCTGCACCATCAATCATGGCGGCTTCATCTAGGGCTTTGGGAATGCTCATAAAGAATTGACGCAATAAGAATACATTATAAGCATTGGCAAAGAAGTGCGGCACAATTAGCGGAAGGAAGGTGCCCGTCCAACCGAGTTTGGCAAAAAGGATATAGGTAGGCACGATGGTTACAAAAGCGGGGAGCATGATTGTGGCGATCAATAGCAGAAAGAGTGCTTCTTTGCCCGGAATACGAAAACGAGAAAAGCCATAAGCAACAAAAGTGCTAGAAACAAGTGTGCCTATCATGCCAAAAAATGCAATAATAAGCGTGTTTCGAATCAGGCGGGGCATATTAAGTTGCGTCCAAGCATAAGAGTAATTATCCCATTGCGGGCTAAATTCTCGAACGGGTTCCAAAACACGCCAACGCCCTTCCCATTTGATTTCTCCGTTTTCTGGGTTTTCAGGATCAATAAAAATGCTTTCTTCACGCCCTTTTTTTATGATGGCTAGGGAGGTTGTATTTCCATTTTCATCGGGGACTTTTAAGATTGGCACTTCTTTGCCTTCGTATTCATAAATAGCTGGTGCCATGGGCAAAATAGGGCTATCGGCTTGTGCTATCATGTCACGAGTTTTAAGTGAGGTCGTAATCATATAGGCTAAGGGCGAAAGAAATACAACTAAGATAGCGAGAGCTATCAGAGAGTAGGAAATTTTGCCAATAAATGCGAGCATTTCTTTACGCATAAATGAGGTTGCGTATTTATTGTCGTTTTTCTTGTCCATGTTAATCCTCCATCCCTGCGTAATAAACCCAGTATTTTTGTGTAGAAAATAAGATAATAGTGAAGACTAAAACAAAGAGGAATAACATCCAAGCCATTGTTGATGCGTATCCCATATTTGAATAAGAAAATGCTTCTTTATAGAGGTACATTCCATAGAACCACGTTGCGTTGCCTGGATCTCCATTGGGACCTTTGAGCACAAAAGGAACGAGAAAGTATTGCACAATGCCAATGGTTGTTAAAACAAGATTATAGAAAATTACGGGGGTAATCATAGGGAGGGTAATGTGATAAAACTGCTTGAAGTGACTTGCACCATCTACTTTTGCGGCATCATAAAGTTCTGTGGGCACGCCTTGCATAGTAGCGAGGGTCATGAGCATCATATTCCCAACGCCCCATAATCCAATCATCACGAGGGAGGGATAAATCCATGCTTGCGAGCCTAACCAATCAGGTCCCTGAATACCTATCGCGGCAAGCCCCCGATTGAACCACCCAGTTTGGGTATTCATGATCCCACTCCAGACATATACAGCAGAAACGAAGGGGACTACGGCTGGCATATAAAAAAGCGTTGTAAACATACGACGCGCCCATAAACGATCATCATTGAGCAAAGCGGCCATCACAATCGGTTGAATAACGCTTATAGGCAAAGCTATCGCGGCAAAAATCAAGGAGACTTTTATTGCTTGCCAAACCAATGGATCAGCAAAGAAGTGCCTAAAATTTTGCAAGCCTATCCAGCGCATCTCTTCTCGATGCAAAAGATTAAAGTCAGTGAAAGAGAAAATAAGAGAGGCAACCATAGGACCAAAAGTCCATAAGAAAAAGCCGATTATCCACGGTGAGATAAAAGCTAACCCCCATAATGCCTCACGCTTTGCTGATTTTCCCATCTTAGCTCTTTTAGTTCTAAGACCTAAGTTTTTGAACTTGAATTCTGAAAACATATATTCTCTCCTGATGCCTGCGTAATCGAATGTTGAATTCTACTTTAAGAAAATTTCAAAATTTAAATTATCAAAAAAAAATAATACCAAAGTCCTTCTATCAACGCTTCGCGTTGTGGCACAGAATCCCCCTATATAGAAAAAGGAACACGATGCGGCTACGACAGCGCACACCATGTTCCTTTTTAGACCGTTTCGCTAAACTACCCAAAGTGGATAATTTAGAGAAAGAGGATATGTCTTACTCGTGGAAAATAGCCTGCAAGTCTGAAATCAAGGTATCAATTTCAGCGTTGATGTCAAGGTCAGCCTCAGTTTCGTACAGAGTCTGGAAGGCACCAATACGATCGTAAGCTTTTGCATAATTGGGTAAGTTAGATTCGTGGTTAGGAATATCAGGATAAGCCAAACCGTCGATCGCGACTTGCCAATCTACACCTTGCGTGAATTCTTCATCCAAATTAGCGATAAAACCTTCTTGCAAGCTGGTGCGAGCGGGGAAACCGCCGTAAATATCAAGGAAATCACCAGCGGCTTCACCTGTTAACCAATCTAAAACGACAACAGCGGCTTCAGGATTTTTAGTTGCTTCAAAAATGCGGAAGGTGTCAGCATGAAGCTTGACAGTTACTTCGCCAGATTCATCATAAGAAGGCACAGCTGCCATGTCCCAATTGGGGACACTGCCTAAGCAGCACTTATACCAAAGGTGACAATGAACCATCGCCACATTGCCAGAATCGAAAGGGTTGCCAGCGGCTAAAAGGTCACTGCTTTGATAAGTTGAGTTGGGCATAAAGTGTTTATCGTGCATACCTTCATAGTACCAATTCAAACCTTCGCGCCAGCGGTCAGAAATAACTGCGTTTCCATCAGCGTCGATAAAGTTATCAGCAAGGAACAAAGCGGCTAATTGACCACGGGGATCTGTCCATTGGGTATGGAAACCAAATTGAACGATATTTTCAGGGTCAAAATCAGCACTGGTTGCATCGACACCATTGCCATCAACAGTTAAGAGCATTGAAATTTCTTCCAACTTCTCTACTGTCCAAGCATCGCCATCGGCATAGGCTTCGCCATAAGCGTGAGGAGGATATTCTAAACCTGCTTCATCAAAAAGGTCACGATTATAGAAAATCATAGAAGGATAAACAGCAAAGGGGATACCCAATAAGCCTTGTCCTTCCATGCGATAAGCACCAATGGAGTCAGCATCGAAATCGCTCCAGTCATAATCTACTAAATAAGGTTCAAGATCAAGGAAAAGACCGTCAAACTCATTTACGCCACTTTGACCAACAGGTCCCACAATATCGGGGGGATCTCCAGCGGCTACTTGAGTTTTGAGTTGATCAGGAGCCTGACCATTTTCTACAAACTCTACGACCAATTCAATATCATCGTGGGTTGCATTAAATTCATCAACGAGAGCTTGCTCTGCGTCAATTTGCTCAGGGTCTGAACCTGTGCCTAAACCAACGAACCAGCGAACTTGCACTTTATCGCCTGCTTCTTCAGAAGCGGGTTCTTCTGCCTCATCAGCAGCGGGGGCTTCGTCTGCGGCAGGGGCATCTGCTTCTGCAGGAGCGTCTGCTTCTGCGGGAGCGTCTGCAGGGCTTCCGCAAGCGGAAAGCGCAAGGGCGGCAATTGCTAATACCGCGAATAAAACATAAATCTTTTTCATTTTTCTTTCTCCTTTTGTAGGTTTGAATGAAAGCGTTTACTGTAAACGCTTTCATTCTAGAGTAAAACAAAATAATTGTCAAGATTTTCTTTAACGATTTCCTAATGAAGTTTATAGACCTATTCTTAGGAACAGAAATTAGATAACATGCGGAACTGATAGCGGAATTTACCCGTAAGCCTCCGTTTGGTTTCGATACGAATGACGATGGTACTGTCATTCTACTCAACCGGCACTATCCGGATATTAATGAAGTTTCCTAAGTTATTTAATCCGCGTTCCTTAGGAATGGGATTTAAATAACTTATACATTTGAAGCATACTTCACTCAAAATTCGCCTCATTAATGGATAATTTATTTCTTCCTAAGTCCTTAGTGCTTCCCAAACCCCTCGAACTTTTCAGCAAGAAC
>CAZAWS010000205.1:0-4193 GCA_964488755.1 uncultured Anaerolineaceae bacterium
AAAAACAAAAAAAGTTTTTAAAATCCGCGAAAATCTGTCTAATCCGTAAAATCCGCGTTCTATTTTGAGTCCCCTGAACGCTTACCTTTTTTAATTACACATCTTGCCTAAGTGCTCTAGCCGCTGTCCCCAGCGGCGTTTTTCCAAAGCCTGCGCTGGGGACAGCGCAGAGTGCGAGGGGAAAATAGTTTTTCACAAAAAGCCCGAACACTTATGTTGAAACAAGGCTCATAGGCAAAACCCGTTGAAACGGGTTTTCTCGCTCAATTTTCAGTGCGATTTATCGCACTTTCTATTTCAGACGATGATTTCAATCATCTTTTAAACAGCTTCACAGGCATCACGCACACAAAGAGAGCCAAGGGCTTTGCGACTGCGTACCCAGAGCCAAGAAGTTTGAATGAGCATACCAAGGCTAAATGCCGCCAAGCCAATATATAAGCCGGTCATTTTTCCCCAAACCACACCAGCCCATAATGCCACCCCGGTCACGAAAAGATAAAGCGCAACAGCCTCTGAGATTGCCCGCGTTCTCCCGCTATTGAGCAAGACACCTTGGTACCAGCTTTGGAAAGTACTCAGTGCGGGAAGAAACAAAGCAATCCATAAACCGTTACGGGCTAATATAAATAATTCGGGGGAAAGGGCAGATATATCTTCAAGCCACAGGCTAGAGAGTGGCGTAGCGGCAATAAGAATCAATGCGCCTGTTGTTGTAATAGAAAGAATCATAGCAAATCGGCGTAATGGCTGCATCGAAAGAGGCTCATCTAAAAGGGCGACAACAACTTCGTTAAAGGCAACGCCCATGCTGCGGAACATAAAAATAAATCCCGAAACAATGGGCCAAACGGCTAGAGATGCTAAGGCGCGGGGCATCCTGCTAAAAGCGGCACTGCCCATCGGTTGAATCAAAAGCGTCAGTAATGAGGTCATGACTAAGGGCAGATAAAACGCGCCAAAAGCTCGGTACGTCAACGGTGGTTGTAGAACAGGGGCAAGCTTCAAATCCACGCGATGTATCGGTCGAACTTTAAATCCTATATAAACGGCTTCGATTGTCACGCCTGATGCAACAGCACTGGTCGCAACGACAATTCCCGGTAATTTGAGATAATAGCCAATGGCCAAAACAAGTATATCCATCCCTAAACGGACTGCTGTACCGTATCCAATAATTTTTGAATGTTCAAAGCGAATCATAACGCCCTGATTAAGACGGCGGTAGGCAATTGTCCATGTCCACGGCGTCATAATGACTAACCCAATGCGAGCGGGTTCAATGATTTCGGATGGCGCACCAAATAAGGTTACAGTAACAAAATAATAAAGCGGGGTCAGGGCTATGAGAAGATGCAGCGTGGTAAGCGTGGCACCAGCCAAGATCATATAATTGCGAAGTTTTTTATACGATGCCCAATCTTTACTCAGCGCAGTAGATGCGGCGAGAAGCATAATAACCGGGGCTTCGATAATGAGGGCGATGGGAAAAACAATCCCGCCATAGGCGGCAAGGTTGATTTTAGGATTTTCAAGGCGAGCGATAACCGCACTTATAATAGGCATTTCCATGCCCATAAGAAGCCAACTTGCGGCAAGAGGAAGCCAAACTTTGAAAATGCGATTTAAAGACAAAGGCGATTGGGGCATTTTGTTTTTACTCACAGATTTTAGAAATTATGCTAGCCACATGACACTTTCATTTTTGAAGGTGGTTGAGTAGCTTCAAATGCTTTTTTGAAGCGTATCGAAACCACAAAACACGATTTTCTAGCTAATTTTGGTTTCGATACGGCGAAAAGCATCGCCTACTCAACCAGCGGACACTGTTTTTGCTAAATTGTCATGTGGATAGAAATTATACGGTTTCTTCTTGTGATTCTTTGGGCAACATAAAGATAGCGGGAATCATCAAAAACGCGAGAAGGGCACTCCACAAAAATGCTGTCTCTAAGCCAAAATTATCGCCAACAACCCCAACCATAATTATTATAGGAAAACGAATGATAAAGGCAAGGAACATATATGTCCCATTTGCTGTAGAGCGGTTTTCAGGGAAATGATCTTGAATTAAAGCTAAGAAAACGGGACCCACAGAAAGCGTAACAAAACCAATCGCCAACAAAAGGGGAACGAGGAACCATCCGCTCGAATTTATAAAGACAATAACAAAAAGCGGCGAAAGAATGGCAGAAAAAAGCAAAACTGATTTTCTGCCAACACGATCACTAATAGCACCCACTGAGAGTGCGCCTGCCACACCAGCACTCTCCATAATAGCAAGAGCCGCACCCGCCAACCAAAGACTAGCACCGTTTAATTTCATAAAAATCGGCAAATAAGTGGTCATGCTAACGGTCATTGCGGTACGAAAAAAAAGAATGAAGGCTAAAGGGAGAAAAACCGAGCGCAATTTCGGTAATTTTTTTCTAAACCCACTCTCTTCTTTTCTTTCCATGGGAATATCTTTAAGCCGCCAAAATAAAATCAGAGATGTTCCCCATCCCAAGACCGCAACACGGGACATTCCCTCTAAAGTCCATGTGGTTGCCGCCCAAACAGCGAGGATGGGACCCAGTGTGCGCCCAAGTTCCCCGCCTGCCATAAACCAACCCATTCCTTTACCTACACGTCTACCAGATACTCGCGCAATCATTGCAGGGGCGGGCGCGTGAAATGCCGCTACGCTAATCCCCGCTACAAAAAGGGTAACTAAAAGCGCATAATAACTAGGAGCAAATCCCATTGCGCTCATAATGGTCGCTGTTACTGCTGGTGCTATAACGACAAAATAACGCGCATTCGATTTATCTGCCAAACGCCCAATTAATGGGTTCAGCAACGCGGGGAATTGCATAACCGCGCTCAAAGAGCCTGCCATGGCTAGGGTTAATGAAAATTTTTCAATTAATAGAGGCAATAACGGCACCAAAAAAGCAGAATAAACATCGTGGACGAAATGTCCGCTTGAGACGATAAAGACTTGTTCTGCTTGAAAAGCATCTTCTTTTTTATCTTGTGTGTTGATGTTTTGGGGCATAGACATTCTCCATAATTAGGTGCGAAACTATACCACGCAGATGCGGAGGCTGGTAAGTGAGTTTCAACCTTTTTTTCTTGAATAGTACGCAAAATTATTGTATAGTGAAAAGTGGGAACGGGTAGAGAAGAAACCGATTTCATAGCTTTTTAATAAGTCACAAACAAAAGAATACAAAAAGGAAGGTTTAAAATGGATAGTATTGACAATGCAATAGCCATACTAGGAACGTATATGGCATTGATGGCTGTATTAGCGATCATGGTCGAGGCGGTAATTAGCTGGCTGAAAATTCCAGGAAACTCGCCGCTCAAAGGCAAGCCATCACCAGAGGAAGTACTGAAAGAAGTGAAAATTTGGCTAAATGATAAAGACGACTTACAACAGGGCAGAATTGACGCACTAAACAAAGCACTTACCTCAGTTGGGTCTACCTTAAATGAACTACAAAAAGGGGCATCTACCAAAGAGATAACCACTGCCGCAAGTGAAGCTACTGCTAAGTATTTTCAAAACGAACAAAAACGCAGAGGGATTATTCGACTTCTCTCAATAATTGTGGGCGTTGTCTTCGCTTTCTTGTTTAATATTGACACATTAAAAATCTTAAATGATTTTGTTGTCTTACCCCAAGATTTGCCTGAAGCTACCATCCGAACTACGGGAATAATCCTTAGTGGTTTAGCCGCCAGTGCAGGCTCAAGTTTCTGGCACGACCAATCAGCAAAATTACGCAGTATCAAAGAATCTAAAGAATCAGTGAGCGAATTAATGAGCAAATAGACCCTATCGGGAATAAAATTCTTCGTGGTATAAAGATGTGAATTTGAAGTCTAAAACCTCAACGCGAATTACGCAAATAGGCGAATGGCGCGAATAAAAGCAAAAAAACATGAGTAACAATTCGCGAAATTCGCTAATTCGCGAAATTCGCGTTAAAAAATACAGGTGTTTTTTTATTTAACCACAAACACTTTTGCTCCTGTGATTATTTCCGATAAAGTCTAATAACAAAACACATCTAAACTACAAATGCCAAGAAATAACAAAGAAAAAGTCAAAAGGATTTTTATGAAACCCCTTTTGACTTTTTCGCGTAAGGGAGCACTAAAAGGTTGTTGGAACTTCCCTCACCCCTTCGATAAACTCAGGA
>CAZAWS010000206.1:0-2195 GCA_964488755.1 uncultured Anaerolineaceae bacterium
TAATTTTACGCCGCCCTCTCTGCCCTTCGGGCATCTCTCCCAAAATGGGGGAGAATTTCCCCTCTCCCGTTTTGGATGGGGTTTTATCTAAGGAATAATCAGCGTCTCCAATCCTTGGGCATTCGTACAAAACTGAAATTTGAAGATTAAAAGATCACATCATAAAAAAACGTGTTGTGATCAAATTAGTTATATTGAGCATTCAACTTTCTTCCTCGTATTCGCCTTCCACAACATCCTCATTTGTTTCGAGTTGTTTTATATCGGCATTGTCATTCCCGCTTCCCAGCATTTGTATTGTTCCTAATGTGCCGCCTAGCAGTGGCACTACTGATGGCAGGGGAGTGGGAATAGCGGTTAATACGCCAACTAATAAGCCTTTGCCAATAGCCGCGCCCCAATCGTCTTTAAAGCTGTGGTGCTGAATTAAAATGCTGGGAAGTGTTAATGCCACGCCAACTAAAACAGAGATGGGCCAAGTTAATTCAAAGGTGAGTGCCTCTGAACCAAAAAGCATCATGTCTATTGCAAACATACCGAATCCTACAAGTGGGTGTAGCCCAAAAGATTGAGAGAACTTTTTCATTGAATCCATTATTTTCCTCGCAAGTCTACTGTTTCTTTTCCTGACAATTGCTTTAGGATGCGTTGAGTGACAATTTCTAAAGCCTCGGGTTGGTGAACATAATCAAGGTCGTCGGTGCGGATGGTTAATACAGGGCAAAGATCAAAAGAGTTGAGCCACTCATCATAGAAAGAATCGAGTAGGGTAAGATACTCAGCGGTAATTCCTGTTTCCATATCTCTTGCACGGCGTCGAATACGTTTCATCAATATCTCTACGGGGGCTTTGAGATAAATTAGTAAATCAGGGCGTGGCAAGCTTTCTACGACCAATCCAAAAAGACGATTATAGGCTAGATAATCTCTCTCTGAGAGATTGTCTAAGTGGTGCAGGGCGCGAGCAAAAATATAAGCATCTTCGTATATACTGCGATCAAGAATGGCAGAGCGCGCATCTTGGGCAATGTTAAGGTATTGCTCTGCACGATGCCCTAAAAAGAAAATTTGTAAATGGAAAGACCAAGTGCGCATATCGGCATAAAAATCAGACAGATATGGGTTGTCTGCAACTGATTCGAAATCAGTGCACCAGCCAAGTCGATCTCCCATGCGTTCCGTGAGTGATGTTTTGCCTACGCCGATATTTCCAGCGACTACAACGAGATGTTTAGTCATATTTTTTCCTTAGGTCATCTTCTTTTCAATGATGGGGAATGTGCCAAAAGTTTTGCTGATTCGTGTTGCTAAATCTTTGTCGTAAACCATTTTTTTCTGTTTTTGCGTAGCACAAGATTTATCTTACATTTGTATAAAAGGGCGACATGAATGTCGCTTTACGATTTAAAAACCAACGCCGTTCTCTCGACTCGCGCTGCCTCAATGGGGATTTCCATTTCTTTCAAAATCATATCGGGTCTTCCTGTTGCGCCTTCGCGGGAGACAAAACGCATGTAGATGCGTTCGCCCCCATCCCAGCCTTCCCCCTCAGGGGGAAGGAGTCGGTGAAGGTCTAAAATCAATGCTCGTAAATCATAAGTGCGAACCTTGCCGCGCTTTTTGCGCTTCTTCTCGCGGGGGAGGGATTCCGCGTCCATAAGGGAAGCAAGCCGCTTATCAAGTTCGTCTGCGGGGATGTCATCCAAAATGGTGACTTCGTACTCGGCATAATCTCCCTGTGTTTGGAGGGCAGGCGCGCGCAAATCCACTTCTTCGATGCTTGAAACTTTAATCCCTTCAGGTAGATTTTTTTGTAGCCCTTCAACAGAGTATTCTGCTTCGGGGGAAATCCAAATGTCGACAAATTCGGCGCGGCTAGAAAACCCTAGTGGGAGCGCAGAGGCAATCTGGATTTTTGGCTGGGGATGAAATCCCTGACTGTAGATGAGGGGCAGACCGGCGCGGCGGATACTACGTTGCCAAATATGGTGCAAATCGAGATGACCGATATAGCGGAGTGCGCCTTCTTTGGCAAATTTGATGCGGAGACGTATTGCGGGGATGGCTTCTGACATAAAAATCCTTTTGAATCACCACGAAGACACGAGAACACAGAGAAATGCTTTTCTTTTTTCTAACTCCGTGCGCTTTCAGTGGTAAAAACTGATTCACTGTTTCCTAGTTTCCTGATTCCT
>CAZAWS010000206.1:2295-4165 GCA_964488755.1 uncultured Anaerolineaceae bacterium
TTTCCTAGCTTTCACTTCTGGGCACATCCAGCTTTTACCTGGATTTTCGCGCCGCAAATCATTAAACTCTGGCAAAATGCCGCAGGCGTAACATTGCTCACGACAATCTACGCGAATTTCACCCTCAAGTGATTTTTGATAATCCTGAAAGATGAAATTTTTCTTTACGGCGGTAGAAATATGCTCCCAGGGGAAGATTTCGTCTACGCGACGTGGACGGTGAGTGTAGAAAGTGGGGTCAAGATTATGCTCGGCGAAAGCGTCCATCCAGGTGCTGTAGCGGCGTTGATCGCCCCAAGCATCGAATTTTGCACCGTTTTTCCACGCGGTGAGCACCACATCGGCTAAACGGCGGTCGCCACGTGAGAGAAAGGATTCGACCATCGTGTCTTCTGGTTCTGTCCACGAAAGGCGAATGCCGCGCCCCAATTTCTTCTTCAACAAATCCTGTTTGGCGTTAATCTGTTCAAAAGTATCCACCGAAACCCACTGAAATGGTGTTTGCGGCTTCGGCGCAAAAGTCCCTACGCTCAAATTCAATTTTGCTCTCCCGCCGATTGCTCTGCGCCCTTCTTTCAATACTTTTTGGCTCAAATCGACAATCGCCTCTACATCTTCGAGCGTTTCGGAAGGTAACCCGATCATAAAATAGAGTTTAATTGTTGTCCAGCCGCGGCTGTAAATTTCGCGTGCGGTGTCCAGTAATTGCTCATCGGTGATAAATTTGTTGATGATGCGCCGCATCCGTTCTGTGGCGGCTTCGGGGGCGAGCGTAAATCCTGCCGAGCGGCGTTTTTTCAACGCTTCCATCAAATCTAGCGAGACCGATTCTATCCGCAACGAGGGTAGCGAAACGCTCAGTTTTTCGTCTGGAAATCGCTCGTTCACGGCTTCGACCAATTCTGCGATGCCCGTATAATCGGATGATGACAATGATAAAAATGACAATTCTTCGTAGCCTGTGCTGGCAATTGATTTTTCCGCCGCATCCAGCACTTCTTCCACGCTTCGCTCTCGCACGGGTCGCGTTGTGAACCCAGCGTGACAAAATCGGCAACCGCGCGTGCAGCCGCGCATCACTTCTACGGTGGCGCGATTGTGAACGGATTTGATATTTGGGACGATGAAATTTGTGGGCGGAGGGGGTAACTTAGCCACGATTCTTTTCATTATGCGGGACGGAACACCCTCGACCTTTGGCTTGATTGCCGCGATTGTGCCGTCTTCTTGGTATTCAACGTCGTAGAACGAAGGCACATATACGCCCTGTATCTGTGCCAAATTTAAGAGCAATTCTTTTCTGCTTTTACTTGCAGACTTGCAACTTGCCACTTCGTCCACTATCTCGTGAATAACTTCTTCGCCTTCGCCAACAACATACGCGTCAATAAAGGCGTGCATCGGCTCGGGATTTGTCCCTGTGTGTCCGCCCGCGATGATGAGGGGATGCTTCTCATCGCGATCTGCGCTTTTTAAGGGCAATCCAGCTAAATCGAGGGCGTTCAGCGTGTTGGTGTATAGAGTCTCGTAGGGGATGGTAATCCCGATGATGTCAAAATTCGCGAGCGGATTCTTCGATTCCAGTGCATAGAGCGGAATCTCGTTTTCGCGCATGACTTCTTCAAAATCCAACCACGGGAGATAGGCGCGCTCGGCGAGCGCATCGTCACGTTGGTTGATTTGGTCGTAGAGAATTTTGAGACCAACGTTGGAGATGCCAAGGTCGTAAATATCGGGGAAAAGCAGGGCGACTTTGGTTTGAATGGAATCCCAATCTTTGTGAATGGCGTTATATTCGCCGCCCACATAGCGACCGGGCTTTTGTACGGTTAAAAGTACTCGCTCGAGGCGGGTTTCAATTTGGTTTGGA
>CAZAWS010000207.1:0-1634 GCA_964488755.1 uncultured Anaerolineaceae bacterium
AACTCCCCCTGAAGATGCGGAAGAATTACGCAAGCTCGCCGAGGAATATAATCAAGTCCAAGATGAGATGGACGCGATGTTGGTTGAGTGGGAAGAGTTGGCTGAGTGACCTCATCCACAGATTTAGCAGATTGGGCAGATTTTTAAAAGCAAAAAACATGATGCGCATTGCATCTCGCAGATGCGTTGCACGTCATGTTTCGTTAAAAACTAACTATGTTTGCCAAACTGATATGCAACGCATTTTCCAAATGCAATGCACATCTATCTATCAAAAAAGCACTTAAAAATCTGTGAAATCTGCCTAATCTGTGGATAAAACCTTATGAAGATCCCCCAAGAATCTCTCTCCTTTGAATACTTCCGTGCTTCTGGACCCGGCGGGCAGAATGTGAATAAAGTCAGCACGGCTGTTCGTCTGCGCTTTGATGTGGATTTGGCGCATCTGCCACATGCAGTACAGACAAGGCTGGAGAATTTGGCAGGGAATAAGATGACTAAAGAAGGCGTACTCATCATCGAATCATCGCAGTATAGGACGCGTAACCGTAATCAGGCTGAGGCTTATGCGCGGCTAGAATCTATGTTAAAGCGCGCGGAGAAACCGCCAAAGAAAAGACGAAAGACGCGCCCAACAAAAGCATCGGTGCGAAAGCGTTTGGAGGGGAAGAAGGTTAGGGGAAAGATTAAGAAGTTGCGGAGGAAGGTAAGTTCAGACGATTGACGAATTCCGAATATCGTTTTTACCGATCTAAACAAATATCCTGATGCGAAATTTCGTCTTCGATAGGTTCAAGATGCGTAAACGCGACTGAGTTCTGCACCACCGCGCGAATATCTGCTTCTATGTCTTCGGCGATATGATGGGCATCATGCACCGTCCACGCGCCGGGGACGAGGACGTGCACGGTGATGAAGTGCCGCGATCCCGCTTGGCGTGTGCGCAGGGCGTGGAAATCAATTTCGTGTTTTTGGCGATATTTATCTAGCACATCTTCAACCGCTTGCATTTCTTCTGGCAAAAGAGACGCGTCCATTAATCCATCTACAGAACGGCGGATGAGTTTTATGCCTGTAAAAACAATATTTACCGAGACAGCGAGGGCGATGATGGGGTCGAAAATCTGCCATCCAGTGACAGCAACCAAGATTACGCCAAGAACGATGCCGCCCGATGTCCACACATCGGTCATGAGGTGATGGCCATCGGCTTCTAAGGTAATAGAGGCGTGCTTTTTCCCCGCGTCCAATAAAATTTTGGCTACAACAAAGTTGACCAGCGAGGCGATGACTGAAATCGTCACGCCAATGCCTATTTGTTCAATTTCTTGTGGGTTTATTAGCCGCTTTATTGCCGTAAATGCAATTCCCCCCGCGGCGACCAGAATCAATATCCCTTCGACATTGCTAGAAAAATACTCGGCTTTTCCGTGCCCGAAAGCGTGTCTATCATCGGGCGGACGTGCCGCGATGGTGAGCATAGAGAGTGCCATAATTGCGGCAAAAAGATTGACGACTGATTCGATGGCATCAGAGAGTAAGCCAACTGAGCCTGTAAGAAAATACGCGCCAGCCTTGAGCGCAATGGTAATTAGCGCGGCGGCGACAGAGAGCCATGCGTAGCGGGTGAGGGA
>CAZAWS010000207.1:1734-2917 GCA_964488755.1 uncultured Anaerolineaceae bacterium
CCTAAATCACACCCAGCTTCTTCCCTACTTTCGCAAAAATCTCTAGCCCCTTATCAAGGTCTTCGCGTTCATGGGCGGCAGAAATCATCACACGGATTCTGGCTGTACCCTGTGGCACGGTTGGGAATGCGATTGCAGTTCCAAATACGCCGGCTTCATAAAGAGCCTTGCTGAATTCTTGCGCCAAAGATGCTTCGCCGAGCATGACGGGCGTAATGGGCGTTTCGCTATGACCTGTGTCAAAGCCGAGAGCTTTCATTTTTGTCTTGAAGTATTCAGCGTTGCTCCAGAGCTTGTCGACCAGTTCTGTGGATTCTTCGAGCAAATCGACTGCCGCTAAACAAGCTGCTGCATCTGGGACGGTCATCGCAGAGGAAAACAAGAATGGTCGTCCGCGCTGCTTTAGCCAGTCAATAATCACTTTCTTCCCCGCCACAATCCCACCGACCACGCCAAAGGCTTTAGACATGGTGCCGATTTCTACATCCACTTTGCCGTGCAAGCCGAAGTGATCAACAATACCGCGCCCGCCGTTGCCGAGCACGCCTTCGCCGTGTGCGTCATCGACCATTAGAATCAAATTATCGTATTTTGCTACAACTTCGTATAATTTATCGAGCGGTGCAACATCTCCGTCCATGCTGAAAACGCCATCGGTGATGACCATGCCGCGCCTATAATCAGAAAGATTTTCTTTGATTACCTCTTCCAATGCGGCGGGGTCACAATGCTCATAAGCCTTAATTTTTGCACCCGAAAGTCGGCATCCGTCAATAATGCTGGCGTGATTCAGGCGATCAGAAAAAATCACATCGCCTTTGCCCACCAGTGCGGGGATAGTGGCAGTATTTGCATTAAACCCAGATTGAAAAGTGAGTACAGCTTCCACTTTTTTGAACTCAGCCAAGCGTTCTTCGAGTTTGGTATGCAAATCCATCGTTCCTGCAATGGTGCGTACTGCGCCCGGTCCTACGCCGTATTCGTCAATCGCTTTTTTTGCGGCAGCGGCGATTTTGGGGTGATTTGCCAAGCCCAAATAATTATTTGAGCAAAAATTCAGCACCTTTTTGCCGTCCACCATCAGCCACGCCCCCTGCGCCGAACTGAGCGTGCGGATATTGGTATACAAGCCCGCCTCTTGCAAGCCTGCTATTTCTTCTTTGATCCAGTCAATTTTTGACAT
>CAZAWS010000207.1:3017-4100 GCA_964488755.1 uncultured Anaerolineaceae bacterium
AGATGCGCCATCTGCTAGATGCAAGGCGTCACTATTGAAACCTTTCGGGTCTTTTACGGAACGAATGAACCAAGCATCATATTCGCCACCTTTGCGTTGAAAATCTGGAGAGTTTTCTTTTACATCAGCAACAAATGAATTCAAATTCCACCACTCACCGTGCGGGATTTCTTTGAGAAGGTCGAGAATCGCCTTGCGTGTAACCAAAGCGTTGTTTTTCCATTCTCCTTCGCAAATCAAAGAAGGCACTTGGCGCAGTTCGTTGAAGCTCTCGCTCTTAAGCCAAGTTTTTCTGAGTTTCACAAAAGCTTCGGTGCGACTTTGTTCAAGGTGAGCTTTTGCGGTATTGAGTTGAATGTCACCGTCTTCGTTTATTAAACGCGCAGCAAGCCCAACTTCACGCGTGAAGCGGGGAGATGTGTCCAGCGTGGTGGGCGGTTCATCCCATCCCAACCTTAATGCGGAGAGCAGAGTCGTCAGGTCATCTAAAATAAAATCATTAGAAAGCTGGATATATTTATATTCTTCGGGGCGGGCGAGCCTGCCCGATTTCTGTTGTCGTTGTAGGGGAGCAGCATGCTGCTCCCCTACAACGACAACTAAATCATTAGGAATATAAGCAAATTCTTGTGCTTCGCTGGGGGTATCAAAGAAGGCACGGGCAAGAAAAGCGTGATAAAAAAGCGTTTCGGCGGGAGAAATGGGGTTGAGATGAGGCTTTTCACGGTCTCGTTTGCCCGCGCCCATCTCGCGGATTTTGCCATATTTGCGCTCAAAAACTGCCCACGAAATGCGCCCATTATTTTCAAGAAGAGCGTTCAGCGCAAGACGCGACTTAGGCGGTAAAGATTCGATGATTTCTGTTGCCAATGTTTGATTAAGCATTTTTTTGCTAAGTTCTTTTTGCGCTTTTTTGCTTTCTTTGGCGCGCAACTCTATGCCCCATAATTGGGCGATGTTGCGAAGGTGCGTAAAATCGTATTTGTAGAGACTTTGTTCTAATGTGGTCATGTTGGTCTAACTGGTCTAACTGGTCTACTGGTCTACTGGTCTACTGGTCTACTGGTCTACTGGTCTACTGGT
>CAZAWS010000208.1:0-4074 GCA_964488755.1 uncultured Anaerolineaceae bacterium
CGATTTCTACCCAAGACGGGTCAAACCATCTGCTAGAAATCGCAACGATTAGTAGGAGAAGTGGGAAAAAAGAGAAGAAAGCAAAATATGCCGTCCCCGATGCGGCAAGAATTGAATTAAGCGAAAAGGTTTTCTGTAAGGCTTCGCGCCATACTTTTAAATGTTTCTCTATGTCCATATATACAATACCTGCTCCCGATACTTGCTGTTCAAGCATTCAGGAATTACTTTTCTCGAATCGTCTGGTTGAAAACTCTTTAGCCTATCATCCCGTTACCCTAGAAAATCACATAGTATCTGTAGGTATTATCAAGGGTATCTATCTTCGAAAATACCGAAGAAACAGAATAAAACGAAAGAATTGGGTAAAAAAATTATCCTTTCACTATCCTTGCAACCTCACGAGCAAAACCGCTCAATTGATTTCGTTTTTCTTCACCAATTTCTATCAGTTTCTCTTGGTATTTTCCACTTTGCTCCAGAAGAGATGTAGCGAGATCTAATTGTACATTCTCGACAAGCGAAAGGGTTGCGCTAATCCCTGCGAGGGCACTCAAACCAATTTCTCCCGGACGACCAATCCGCCGTAAGCGATCTACCAGACCTTTGTTCTCAATTGCTTTTTGACTAGATACTACCGCAAGAAGTATTGCAGTAATCATTTCGGTAATGAAGATCAAAGACGAACGTCTCTCAGGAATGCGAACCAACAAATCATTGAGCAGGGTTTCATAGCCCCCTACTTTTCCTTCGTTTAATTGTTGTAATATCCGTTCTTTTGCCAGTTCCCAGTCTTCTGTATCTTCAGCGTCTCCTGATAATATCTTGAAGAGGTTGATGGCTGCCTGTGTCGGTTGAAAGAGAACGGTTGAACGCCCAGGTCCTCGGTCACCAGATGAAAGGTGATAGTCCATTTCTACTAAGCCGCGCTTTTCTAAAAGCCGAAGCATTTCGTAAGCAGTGACATTACCAATGTCCAAACGTTTTGCTAAAGCAACATAGTGAATAGGCTCATCCATTTCTTGGTACATATCAAGAAATTGGTTAAGAAATTGCTTTTGTCTGCGGGTCAGTTTTTTTGTCATGTTTTTTCCGAAAATTCCGAAAAAATTGTAGCACGAGTGTCTCAGAACGTCAACACGGAAACAAAATATCCTAAAACCCCTCCACCACATCCCTCTCGCACCTCGAGCAAGCGAATGCAAAAACTCTCCCAATGGGAGAGTTTTTGTTGCCGACTCACCTTTATTGCAAACACAAATTACGCCTCCACCAACTCCCCCGCCTCTTTGAGCAGACGTAACCCTTCCAAACGCAAGGCTTCAGGAAAAATGGTTTTGTAGATATTGCAGTTCGGGGATTTGACATCGTAACGACCTGTGGCTCTATAGCTTTCAAGAGGGCATCCGCCTGTGCAGAAATATTTCCATTCGCAGTCACGGCGGAAATAAGAGATGTAGATGAGCATAAAGATCGTATTCTAAAATCACTTATATGGACCCAAAAATTTATCTCCATTAAAGTGGATAAGATGCGATGGAATTTCAGAAATCCACACTTCTGTTTCCCATGCTATATCATTTGAGAATTTCTTAAACATAGAAAAATCAAGAAAGGCTGTTACATAAACTCTTTCAGCAGTGGCATTCTTGAACATTTTTTCAAGCTCAACATATCTTTTCGGAGAAACTGGTCCATGTGACGTAACCGCTTCTATGAGAAACAACCAGTTTTTCTTCTCGTCAAACAATACAATATCTGGAAGCTTTCCATGATCTTCGATTTCCATCCCCACTTTTTGAAAACCTTCTACTTCAAGAACAAGAGTTTTCTGCGCCGTATCCCCAAGATATAACAATTTTGCATGGGGGGCAAAACGAGGACCAAACTCTTCTATTACAGCAACTTGGAGTTCATTGTGTTTACCAGGAGATAGGATAATTTCTTTCCCTTCAGCAATACGAAGCGGAACTTTGTATTGCTCACGTTTTTTCTGATAAATATCCCGCAATGTACCGCGTTGAGCAACAAAATCATCTCTTTTATTATCCCACTCAGGGCTTCGATAGGCTTGCAGAGCCGATAACACAGGAGAAGTTAAACCATAATGAGTTTTAGGACTATTCGTAGCAAGAGAGGGATCATCTGGGTTACGGAGAACTACTCCCGCTTGCATAAATTGATGCAAAACCTGCCGTCTAATCGTCTCTCTTGTATTTTCGGCATAGTCACGTCCATATTTCTCTTTTATCCCAACCAATATATCGTGAACTCGAAAGCTATCCCCTTCTGCATCTATCCATATCGTATCTTCAGAGAGATTAGCCAATACCAAAAGTGTTAATGCTGAAATTTCATTTTGCTGGGCCATAGGTAAACCAAGCATTTCGAGTATTTTCTGTGCTTCTTCAATTTTTCCCATCGTAATTCGTGTCTCCTTTATCAAAGGTAAATTTTCTTTGATTTGATGCGTGTCTCTTAATGTAGAGAAAACAATTTTCTCTATAGCATCTCTATCAGGCTCTGAAAGTTCTTTTACTTTTTCTCCTATTTGAGAAATAATTTTTAAAGGTGGGAGAGGGAGTGCGCGCAACTCTGTTGCGTTAACCTGTGTGTTTCCATTAATAATACGAAAATAACGATCAATTATTGCGCTGTTTAGAAGAGCCGAAATCCCAATCGCTTCAATTTCTTTTAGAGAAGCTTTTTTTCCAAAGACAACATTTAGGTGATTCTCAAACCCAATATAGGGACTCTCGAAATTCTTTTTTAAAAAAGGAGCGGCAATGAGACGGCGAGTATCTTCCTTTGCGCTAAAACGCCGTAAAAGGACATAATTATCATTCTCAAACAACAATGATTTATCTTTTGTAGAGATTGCTTGCGGCTTATTGAAAGTCTTTAAATACCAGAGTACTTTATATGGTCTTACATGTTGCATCCAAAGCAAAGGCGATAAAGATTTACCTAAAGCTGTACTATCAGATAAAAGTTCTTTGCTCCGAAAAGGAACAACCCTTCCTGTTACAACTTTAAGGTCATAACTTGTGAGAGAATCTTCCCATTGATCTACCGTGTCAAGAATTTTTTCGTCAAGAAGACCTGTTGGTAAGCGAAAAAACAAATGCTCATCTTTATCGTTTAGAAAGTATTTAAAGGGTATCTCACGACTAATTCTAGAATCGAGTTCATCCCCATTTTTAGATGTTGAAATAGAGATAGTATTTGCTCTATATAAATTTTCTTTAGAACCTTTCGTTTTGGTAAATGTAAAAACAAGATTTTCTTGTAAAACACCACCACTTTGACTAAAATTTTTTCCTCGGGACTGAAATAAATGAATAGCTAAGGGGGTGGCATTATTTAAAAAGTCACGCCTAAATTTCGAGAAATATATACCTGAACAAAAACTACGCGGCACAATAAAACTTGCCTTTCCTCGTGATGTAAGCATTTTTGTGCTTAACGCCATAAATAAAGTATATATATTGGTATGTCCGTTAATTTTCCCTTGTGTAGCTTTTACTCTCGCATCGTCTTTGTTGATTTTGAAATATGGCGGGTTACTGATTACAAAATCAAATTTCTTTAGCCCTTTCTCAGTTTGAGAAAACAGTGATGGATAAAAGAAATTTGTTGCTCTGAGAATAAAATCTTTGACATAGACCTTAGCGTGTATTTTTATTTCATTTTTTTTAGCTTTTTCAATCGCTGTCTTTAGCAATTTGTTCAGAATTTGAACTAACTCAGCATCAATTTCGTATATTTCTATCCAAATTTCTATTTCTTTTTTTCTTGCAATCAAATTTTCTATTAAAGCAAATATAAGAACGCCCGATCCCGCTGCAGGTTCAAGTATCCTTGCTCCACTGTAAACATCACCCAATTGCTTCGCCATATAGCGCGCAATAGCTGGTGGAGTTAGAAACTGACCATGTTTCTTGAGTGTTTGCGAATCCCTTTTCTCAAGAATTTGCTGACCTAATCCATAACTTTCCGTAACTAAATCTTGATTATTCACCATAAACAAACTATATCACTAATCCAAATATAAAAGAGTCTTTTCCCCTAAAA
>CAZAWS010000209.1:0-4070 GCA_964488755.1 uncultured Anaerolineaceae bacterium
CTGAGTATCTCCAAGATACTCGGTGTCTTTTTTAACGGAGCAAGCCAAAGGTCACGTTTGTTTCGGTTTTATATCCCCATTAAAAAGAAGTCCCTAAAGGTTTTTGAAACCTTTAGGGACTTTAGATGTGCGTTGCATCTGCAAGATGCGCTGCACATCGGGGCTAGCAAAACTCCCTCGTAGTAAGGGCTTTAGCCCTTTCGCTTGGCAAAAGGACGACTGAAGTCGTCACTACGAGGGGAGGGAATTAATCCAACAACTCAAATCGGGCTTGGAAGAAACGTAGATATTCGGGTTCGTAGACCATCTTGAGCCCACTCGTGCTCTCGCGTCGGTCGTAGACGGCTTTGAGGCTTTCGGCGACCACGTCCATGTGTGCCTGCGTATAGACGCGGCGGGGAATGGTGATGCGGGTCAGTTCGAGGGCGGGATGACGATGCTCGCCGGTTTCGGGGTCACGCCCCGCACTGACGATGCCGCGCTCCATTGAGCGGACACCAGAATCGAGATAAAGTTGCGCCGCCAAAGTTTGCGAGGGGAATTGGTCTTGGGGGATATGCGGATAAAAGCGTTTTGCATCCACAAAAATGGCATGACCGCCAACCGGCTCAACAATGGGGATATTCCAATCGAGGAGCAGTTTGCCCAAATAGCGCACTTGGCGCACGCGGGAGGCAACGTGGTCGTCTTGCACGCCTTCTGCGATGCCGATGGCGAGGGCTTCCATATCGCGCCCAGCCATACCGCCATAGGTGTGTAGCCCTTCGTAAACCACGACCATCGTGCGGGCTTTCTCGGCAACTTTGGGGTCATTCACAGCCAGCCAACCGCCGATATTGACGAGATTATCCTTTTTTGCGCTCATCCACGCGCCGTCGGTGTAGGAGCAGAACTCAAGCAAAATTTCGGCGATCGTTTTCTCGGCGTAGCCTTCTTCTCGCTCTTGGATGAAGAAAGCATTTTCGTACATGCGAGTTGCATCGAGATAAAGGGCGATGCCTTGCGAATCACAATAAGCGCGTAATTCACGCGCATTTTGCATACTGACGGGTTGTCCGCCAGCCATATTGACTGTTCCGGCGAGACTCACATAGGGGATATTCTCTGCCCCAACCTTTTTAACGAGGGACTTGAGTTTGTCTATATCCACGTTGCCCTTAAAAAGGTGCGGATCGAGCGGGTCGTGGGCTTGGTCGATGATTACGTCAACAAAGGTGCCGCCTGCAAGCTCTTGATGCAGTCGCGTGGTCGTGAAATACATATTGCCGGGGATATAATCGCCTTTTTTGATTAACGCTTGGCTGATAAGATGCTCTGCACCGCGCCCCTGATGGGTGGGGATGATATGTTTATAGCCATAATACTTTTGGACCGCTTCTTCTAAATGATAGAAGTTGCGACTGCCTGCGTAGGCTTCATCGCCCATCATGATGCCAGCCCATTGACGGTCGGACATTGCGCTGGTTCCGCTGTCGGTGAGCAGGTCAATATATACATCTTCTGAGCGGAGTAAAAAGGTGTTGAAACCGGCATCTGCGGCGGCTTTTTCGCGCTCTTCACGCGTAATCATGTGGATGGGTTCAATCATCTTAATTTTCCAGGGTTCTGCCCACGAACGCCGACCGAATTGTTGTCCCATTGTTTTAATATCTGTCATTTTGTTGCTCCTTTTTAGATGAGATTGAATTTTCTATCTTTCTTTATGGTTTTTGCGTATTGCGTAAAACGTAATGCGTAATGATTTTGCCTTCTTGCAGGGTTTTTAATAAAAATCATCTGAGTTGGTGAAGACATTACGAAATACGCAATACGTTTTACGTCAAAGGTATTTCACTCGTAGACTTAGCTTCACGCAAGACCAAATTGGTATGAATCCGCGCTACGCCAGAGATGGGGGTCAATCTTTTCATCAGAAAGTCTTCTAAATCTTCTGTGTTGCGCGTGACCACTTTGAGCAAATAATCATATTCGCCCGTGACGTGATGACATTCCAGCACTTCCGGCATTTCTTGGATAATTTTGATGAAGCCTGTTACCTGATCCGTATCATGCAGTTGTAAGCTGACGCTGATGAAGCAGAGCAAATCGTAGCCCGCTTTTTGGCGATTTACGATTGCGGCGTAGCTTTGGATGAATCCATCTTCTTCCAAGCGTTTGACGCGCGTCAATGTTGCAGGCGGGGATAGGTTGATGCGCCGCGATAATTCAGTATTGCTGATGCGGGCATCTTTTTGCAATTCGATCAGAATTTTTTTATCGAGTTTATCTAGCATAGTGAGTTTCCAGTTTTATTTTTGCGTACATATAATTTATATTAAAACAAGAAAAATGTCAATGATTATTTTGTGTTTTATTTGAAACTCAAAATTAAATATGGGTTTTGGTGCGATTTAGTTGGATTTATTTTGCTAAACGTTTCTGGCGAGAAGTGCGCGAATTTACGAAAAACGCCCATCGCCAAGAAAAAGTTGACCGTAGGCACTCAAGCCTAAAACGCGTTTGAGGCGAGAATCAAAAAAAGGCAGATGCCCAAGTTAGACAGTCTGCCTTTTTTGTTATTTGACGGGATGTTTTTTCATCTGCACTAGCATCACGCCTGCAATCATCACCGCGATTCCGAGCATCTGAAGTGTTTCTAGTCGCTCATCGAGAAGGAAGAAGCCGAAGATGGCTGTCCAGATGGGGGTTAGGTTTAGAGTGACGTTCATTTGAAAGGCATCGAGGGTTTGTAGGGCGTGATTATAAATAAAATAGCCAATTGCTGTGTTGACAAGGGCAAGGACGAGGATTAATCCCCAAGTTGCGGGCGGTGCAGATGGAATTCCTTCTAGCAGAAAAGCGATGATGAGCGTGACGCCGCCTCCCAACGCGAGCGGGATGGTTGTTAGCCGGAGCGTGCCTACTCTCCCTGTACTGGCAAATTTTCTGCCGAGAATGCCGAAGGTTGTAAATCCGATTACGCCAATGCCGAAGATGATGATGCCGAGAGACTCACCCGCTTGAATTCCGTTGGCAAAAAATAAGGCTGTGCCGAGAAGTGTGATGAGAACGCCAATAACTTGGAATTTTGTGGGGATTTCTTTGAGCAGAAAGATTCCTACGATTAGCGTGGTGATGGTGAGCGTTCCCATTAAAAATGAGACGGTGGTTGCGGGGAGGTATTTGAGTGACCAAAACATAGCCCCGTTGCCGACGGCGTAGGCACTTAGCCCTAATAAAAGTAAAAGTCCCCATGTTTTTTTTGTGAGGGGACTTTTTTCTTTTTCTCGTAACATAAAGGGGAGCAAAATTAGCGCACCAATTAGATAACGCAATCCGCTGATGGTAAGAGGTCCTAAATCTTCGATGATGATTTTGACTATGATAAAAGAAGAAGACCAAATCAGGTTAACGATGATGGCTTCGGCAATGGCGAGTGAGTAGGATGGTTTTTTCATGTTATAGGTGGCAGGGGTGGCAAGGATGACAAGGGTGGCAAGGGTGGCATTATTTCATGGATTGGATGAAGCGGTATAAAAGATAGCCTGTTTTGGCGCGTAGTTCTTCAGCTTTTTCTATTTCTTCTGGCGGGGCGTATTTTAGGTCTTTGGCAAGGATAAGAAAATACTCCACTTCTGCTAAAGATCCTTTGGCGATATGGAGATGGCGTTTGAAGTTCCCCTGCCCCACAGTATGACCTTCAACGATATTCGCGGGGACAGAAGAAAGAGCATGGCGTATTTGCGATGTTTATCCATACTTTTCTTCTGGAGGAAAAAGTTTCGTCAACTTATAAACTTCCAATGTTAATTCGTGCGCTCTTTGCCAAATCAACAATTGACGAAACGGGAGCACTAAAGAGTTGTTGGAACTTCCCTCACCCTGACCTTTCGCTACGCTCAGGTCGTCCCTCTCCCAAAACGGGAGAGGGGAAATTCTCCCCCATTTTGGGGGAGATGCCCGAAGGGCAGAGAGGGCGGCGTAAAATTAACCAACAACCTTTGCAACTCTTGCAACCCTTGCAACTTTTGCAACCCTTATTAAACGACCGACTCTGCGACACTCTCTCCGTACTTCAACAACGCCTGTAC
>CAZAWS010000210.1:0-4069 GCA_964488755.1 uncultured Anaerolineaceae bacterium
TTGTACGGATTGGACAGATTTTCACGGATTTTAAAAACTTTTTTGTTTTTTTTTGTATGCAAAGATGACAAAAACGTATAAATTTTCTAAAAAAATGCAATAAAAGCATTGAAATTCGCGTTATTCGCTCATTCGCGTATAGCGTAGCGACATTTGCGTTAAAAACTTAAGGCATAATTTTAATGTAGCTGAACGCTTACGAAAAAAAAAGTAAAAAAGTCTCAAGGTTTTGAAAATCTTGAGGCTTTTTTATTTCTACAAACTCATACTGGGTGAGAAAAATCAACTTTTCGCAATATACTCAACCCCATTTATCCCCATAAAATCAGAATCTTGTGTCCACACAATAGCATTATTTTCCCTTGCTGTTTCCAAAATAATACTATCTGCCATTGGTATTTTTAACTTTGCGGATAGTTTTGCCGCATGAATAGCTATTGTTGCATCTAACTCTATAATTTCTCCCTGTTGCATAGCAACAACCGCTTGAAGAGCCACATCTTCTCCTCGTTGTTGTAGAATTCTCTTAAATACTTCGAAGAGACTGATTGAAGGGACAATTAATTCCTCCACATTTTCAATTATAGGGGCAAAAAATTCCGCATTTGAACCTTCACCAAAATACTCTAACCAACCACAGGAATCAACGACATTCATACTCTGTCTGCCTCTCTTTCTATATTTGTATCAATGCCCTTTAAAAAACCGCGCATTTCTTTCATCGGCATAACAGGAATCAGTTCTATGCGATTTTCATACATCAAAACCTGAACTTTTTGTCCTGGTATAATTTTCATCATATTTCGCACCCTTTTAGGGATAACCACTTGGTATTTGGGGGAAACAGTTACGGTATTCATACGCTTATCCTATCGAAGTCTATTTTGTAATACGATTTATTATATCTTATTTCCATCTGCACTTCAACCAAAAATCCGCTTGACAAAGCCCACCTCCTCCTATACCCTCTAAAAATGAAACTCACCCCCCAACAAAACTCCACCATAAACGCCCCTCTCGACTCAAAAATCTACCTCAGCGGAATCGCGGGGAGCGGCAAAACCACAGTCGGCGTAGAGCGAATGCGCCACCTGCTCCAGCGCGGTGTATATGGCGAGAGCATTCTCGTTCTCACGCCCCAGCGCACCCTCCAAGCACCCTATCAGGAAGTTCTGCAAAGTCCCGAAATTGGCGCAGGCGGGCAAGTTACCCTCGCCACAATCGGTGGTTTGGCGCGCCGCATGGTCGATCTCTTTTGGCCCCTCGCAGTCGAAGCCGCCGATTTCGCCCACCCCGACCAGCCGCCCACCTTCCTCACCCTCGAAACCGCCCAGTATTATATGGCGCATATCGTTCGCCCCTTGCGTGAGGAGGGCTATTTTGAGTCTCTCTCGGTCAACCCTAATCGACTTTATAGCCAAATTATCGACAATCTCAACAAAGCCGCCGTGGTCGGATTCCCCTACACGCGCATTGGCGAACGTCTCGACCGCGCTTGGTTCGGCGACCCATCCCAACGCCGTATCTACGCTGACACCCAAGATTGCGCTAACCGTTTCCGTGCTTACTGTCTTGAAAATAACCTCCTCGATTTCTCTCTTCAACTCGAAATTTTCTACGAGACCCTCGCTCCGCAACCCCTCGTCCGCGAGTACCTTAGCGACACCTACCGCCATCTTATATACGACAACGCCGAAGAAGATATGCCCCGCGCCCACGACCTAATTTTAGAGTGGATGCCCGATTTCGACTCCGCTTTAATTATTTTTGATGAGGGAGCGGGATACAGAAGATTCTTGGGTGCCGATCCCATTTCTGCGGCGCGTTTAAAAGACGTATGCGATACCCACACATCTCATTCGGAATCATTCGTGACCCCAACTGGGGTGCAGGCATTGAGCGATTCTTTGGCGAGAGTCATTTTGCCGCAAAGTGCCCCCTCTCTCGGTCTCTCCCCCGAGGGGGGAGAGAGGCAAAAACCACCTCTTGATAAAAACGAGTCACAAGTCCTTCCCCCCCCGGGGGAAGGATTTAGGAAGGGGGAAGAACGCGAATACCTCAGAAAACCACCTCTACCCAAAGGTCTCAAAGCTCGCGCCCGTGAACTCCGAAAAGACGCGACCGATGCCGAAGAATTCTTGTGGGAATTCTTACGCAGAAAACAAATCAATGACGCTCGCTTTCGCAGACAACATCCATATAAAGGGTATATTTTAGATTTTTACTGCCATGAACTAAAACTCGCCATCGAATTAGATGGTAGCGGGCATTTAGAAAAAGAACAAAGAGCGCATGATGAACAAAGAACTAAAAACCTGAACGAAGATGGGATTCAAGTATTAAGATTTTGGAATAATGATGCTTTAAATAATATAGAAGATGTTTTGGGCGCAATTTGGGAATTTATTGAGGACACACGCAATGCCCCCTCTCTCGGTCTCTCCCCCGAAGGAGGAAAGAAAGAAGTCCTTCCCCCTTCGGGGGAAGGATTTAGGAAGGGGGAAAAGGGAGCAGTCCTCCAATACGCCGACACCCATTTCTACCCCGAACTCCTCGACTGGCTCACAGAAGAAATTGCCAATTTACTCGAAGATGGCACAGAGCCAGAAGAAATAGTCGTTCTTGCACCCTATCTCTCAGATGCGCTCCGCTTTTCACTCATGCACCGACTTGAAGCACGCGGAATTCCTGTCCGATCGCATCGTCCATCGCGGTCTTTGAGAGATGAAGCCGCTACCCAAGCTCTGCTCACCATTGCCGCACTCGCACATCCGCAATGGGGGATTAAACCATCCGAATTTGATGTGGCATACTCGCTCATGCAATCCATCGAGGGACTCGACTTGATTCGTGCCAACTTGCTGACGAAGATTGTATACAACGCACAGGGGCAGAGATTAAGCCCATTTAATGGTATCAAGCCCGAAGTCCAAGAGCGCATCACCTACGTTTACGGCGGGCACTATGACGACCTCCGCAACTGGATTTTGGCGTACCGCGAGCAAGATGATATTCCTCCCTTCGACCATTTTTTACGTAAATTATTTGGAGAAATTTTATCGCAACCCGGCTTCGGATTCCGCGCGCCTGATTCTGCACAAGTGGCAGCGAGCTTAATTGAATCGGTCAAAAAATTCCGCTGGGCGATGGCATCCGCAAACGCAGATTCTTTGACTTTGGGACGCGAATATATAGAAATGTTGAGCGAAGGCGTGATTGCGGCGCAGTATTTGGGCGCATGGAAAATGGAAGAAGAAAACGCCGTGCTGGTTGCGCCCGCCTACACATTTTTGATGCAAAACCGTGCCGTAGACGTGCAATTTTGGCTCAATCCCGGCTCCGATGGCTGGGTGGAGCGACTCTTCCAACCGCTGACGCACCCCTACGTTTTGTCGCGCAATTGGGATAACGCCGAAGGTCACCACTGGAGCGATGCAGACGAAGTATCCGCCACAAAGGAGACGCTGGCGCGCCTAACAACGGGTTTGTTGCGCCGATGCAAGGGCAGATTATATTTGGGTCTGTCTGAGTTAGGGGAATCGGGGTTTGAGCAGAGGGGGGTGTTGTTGAAGGCGTTTCAGAGGGTTTTGAGGGAGACAGAAGGATAGACTCGGATTTTGCGAGTCGGGCGGGTTTGTGCGGATTTTAAAAACTTTTTTTGTGCAATGAATAGTGTAAACTTCTTTCTGTAAATCCATGAGGAGAGTGGGGCAAGTGTTCTCCTTCAGATTTTTACGAAGAAGCAGAGAAATATTTTGATGTAATGGTGGTTTCGCTCAAGCTTTTTGATCAATTAACGATAAAGGAGAAGAAATGGAAAAATTACAAAAAGCAATAACTGCTATCAAGAAGGGCGATAAGGTGACTGGGAAAAAGCTATTGATTGAAGTTTTGCGCGCTGATCACCAAAACGAAACCGCTTGGTTATGGATGTCTACGGCTGTCGAGGGATTGGATCAAAGAAAGGAATGTTTAGAAAAGGCTTTGGCTATTAATCCTGATAATCAAAATGCGCAACGTAGTTTAGAGACGATACGAATAAAATTGGATATGCAATCGGGCAAACCTT
>CAZAWS010000211.1:0-4064 GCA_964488755.1 uncultured Anaerolineaceae bacterium
CAAAATCAGTTTTTGATGGCGTTAGAAATGAGAAATCACAACTATCGAGTTAAAATTATGCCTTAAGCTTTCAACGCAAATGTCGCTCTAGCTGCCGTCCTCGGTGGCGGTTTTCTCATAAACTGCCGCTGAGGACAGCGGCTAGAGCGAAGGGGTGTGACCAATCACAAAACTTCACATCATTAATGGGTAATTTCTTTCTTCCTAAGTCCTGAGCTTACTGTGGGCTTTAGCCCTTATTTGGCGCAAAATCGCGAAAGCGATTACTACGAGGGTGCGTTATTTTCCCCAATTCCTGCCTCCTGCCAAGAAGGATTTACCCGACATGGATTTTTTCCCTGCGGGTTGAATTTCTTCAAGGAGTAAAATTCCCTCCGCTGTGCCGATGGCGGGAACGCCCTCGATTTCAACTTGAGTGCCGATTCCTAGACTTTTTCCGGTCTCAACTTTTGCGCGGTGAACTTTTACTCGCATACCTTCCCATTCAAAGAAGCTGCCTGGCCAAGGACTAAAAGCGCGGATTTGTCGCTCTAATTCAATCGCTGTTTTCGAGAAATCTAGTTTGCCATCTGCTTTTTTGAGCATTTTGGCATAAGTAGCCCCTTTCTCAGGCTGTTTTTGGGATTTGATTTCGCCAGAAAGATATTTAGGGAGGGTTTCTACGAGCAATTCTGCGCCGATGGGGGCGAGTTTGTTGAATAGCGTTTCGGCGGTATCGTCATTTTCTATAGGAATAGCGCGTTTGGAGAGCATATCGCCTGTGTCTATGCCTTTGTCCATGAGCATGATGGTGATGCCGGTTTCCGCGTCTCCTGCCAAAATTGCGGCTTGGATGGGAGCGGCACCGCGCCAACGGGGGAGAAGTGATCCGTGTACGTTTACGCATCCATAGCGCGGGAGGGCAAGCAGTTCGGGACGCAGAATCTGCCCGTAGGCGGCAACCACGATAAGGTCAGGTGCGAAGCGGCGCAGTTCATCCATCGCCCCCTCGTCTTTTATCCGATGGGGTTGGATGGTGGGGATATCCAACTCATCTGCAAGAATTTTAACTGGTGGAGAGATGAGCTTTTTACCACGTCCGGCGCGTCTATCGGGCTGAGTGACGCATCCAACTATATTAAAATTTTTTGCTAAGGCGTGTAAGGAAATCGCTGCGAAATCGGGCGATCCCATGAATACGATGCGGGGTGGATTTTTCATGGGGATATTATACAGCTTTTTTATTTGCTTTTTAGGGGCAATCACTGTAAAATGGGGTCTATTAAGTCTTATTCATATTATGAGGAGTAAAAATGACAGAAGAACCAATTTTTGAAGAACCAACGAATACAGAAGTAGAAATTACTAGCGATGATAAATTGTGGGCGGCACTTGGTTATGCCTTTGGTATAGTTGCCTTAATCGTATTGTTTATTGATGATAAAAAAGAAAGACCCTTTATTAAATTCCATGCTGTTCAATCTCTTGCTTTGAATGTGATTTTTGTTGTTATAGCTACAGTTCTTAGTATTACGGTTGTAGGGGCACTTTGCCTCCCTATTTTCTGGCTGGTTTTCTTATATTGGGCTTATAAAGCTTATCAGGGTGAGTATTTTGATGTTCCTGTGATTACTGACTTTATCAAAGGTCAGGGGTGGGTCTAAGCTTAGGCTACTTAAAAAAAGCCTGCACGATGTGCAGGCTTTTTTGTTAATAAGACATGTTGAGTTCTTTTTTTGCAAGCGTTAATTATGCCTTCAATCTTTCAACGTAAATGCCGCTGCGCTATACGCGGCTATACGCGAATGAGCGAATGATGCGAATTTTTAATGTTTTTGCTATGTTTTTTCAGAAAACCGATATATTTTTGTCATCTTCGCACAAAAAGGAGTTTTTTAAATCCGCGTTTTGTTTTAAGCCCCCTGAACGCTTCCCTGTGATGAACTCATTGTTAAAGTTTTTAGCGTATTAAAGTAAAATCATATTCAACTTAGAAAAGGAGAAAAAATGACTTATAAAATTTCGGATGCTGATAAGGTAAAGTTAGACGCTCTAGATAACCCAAAAGTTTGGGAAGATGTTAATAGAGCTATTGATAGAATGAAACCAGAAACCGTGATGGTTTTCGATGATTCTCCTGAAGATATTGCTAAGGTTCGTCAGTTGGCTTTAGATAACGGCGAAGAGAAAAAAATGGCAATGGAAGGGCATACAATCCATTTTGATGGGATTCGAGACCAAGGACGTGATAAAGCCAATACCGCTACGCTTTTACCCGCTGGTCAAACTTTGAGCCGCGGTTTAAACGTGGTTGAGCGTGAAGCTGGTTTAGCTGAAATATTTGAATTGCTTGATGGTATTATGGAAGGTAAAACGATGATTGTGCGTTTCTTCTGCTTAGGACCAACAAACTCCCGTTTTTCCATTCGCACCTTACAAATCACCGATTCTTTTTATGTAGCTCATAGTGAAGATATTTTGTACAGACAAGGTTATGAAGAATTTAGAAATATGGAAGATAAAAACGATTATTTCCATTTCTGTCATAGTGCAGGGGAACTAGAAAATAATGTCTCCAAAAATATAGACAAACGCCGTATTTATATTGATCCTACCGAGAACCGCGTAATGTCTGTTAATAATCAATATGCGGGGAACTCTCTTGCCTGTAAAAAATTAGCACTACGTTTGGCTATTAATAAAGCAAATAACGAAGATTGGCTTACTGAGCACATGTTTATTTCTGCTTTTTATCCGCTAGATGAGAGCCGAAAGACTTATTTTGCGGGCGCGTATCCTAGCGGATGCGGCAAAACATCTACAGCTATGATTGAAGGCGCAACTATTGTTGGTGATGATATTGCTTATCTTCGTGAAGGCGCAGAGGGTGAAATGCGTGGTGTAAATATCGAGCGCGGTGTTTTTGGCATTATTCGTGATGTGAACGCAAAAGACGATCCCCTCATTTATAAAGCCATTACCGAACCCAAAGAATTGATTTTTAGCAATGTATTAGTCGGCGAAGATAATAAGCCTTATTGGCTGGGTATGAGCGATGACGTTGATGTTCCCACAAAAGGCACGAACTACGCTGGAGAGTGGAAAGAAGGCGATACTGATGAGGCTGGCAAAGAAATCAAACTTGCTCACCCTAACGCTCGTTTTACCTTGAGTATTAGCGAATTAGAAAACGCCGATGAGAATTACGATAATCCCGATGGCGTAGCCATTGACGGGATTTTCTATGGCGGCAGAGATTCGGATACCACCGTCCCCGTAGCTGAAAGTCTTAGCTGGGAACACGGTGTATTTATTGGCGCAACTATCGAATCTGAAACCACGGCTACCACACTCGGCGCAGTCGGGAAACGAGCATCCAGCCCAATGGCAAATATGGATTTCGTCATTGTGCCGCTCTCCCTTTACCTCACGAATCATCTCAAATTTGGCAATAAACTCAAACGTTGCCCCAAAGTTTTTGCTACCAATTATTTTATCAAAGACGCAGACGGTAAATATATGAACGAAAAAACCGATAAGCGCGTTTGGGCTTTATGGGCGGAAGGTCGCGTTCATGGCGATTATGAAGCTATCGAAACCCCCATTGGTTTTATTCCTAAATACGAAGACCTTAAAACTCTCTTTGATGGTGCGTTTGACGATCGTGACTACACTGAAAAAGAATATGTAGAACAATTCAGTATCCGTACCGATAAATACCTTGCAAAACTGGATCGCATGGAAGAACTCTACAGCGTAGAAGAAAATATGCCCGAAGAGTTTTGGACAGTGCTTAAATCTCAACGTGCAAACTTAGAATCTCTAGCAGAGAAACATGGCGCAGTGGTAGCCCCCTCTACCCTCGCTTAATTTTTTCTGAAAGATAGAACCGCTACACAAATTTGACAGGTCGTGCTACTGAGAAGTCAGGGCCTGTCAAGTTTTTTCTTTTTCCTAAAATTCTTTTAGGGTCTTTCGGACTTCGCGGATAAAGTTTTTATGTTACCTCGAAGCCCAAAGAACCAGTTTTTATGGGAGCACTAAAAGGTTGTTGGAACTTCCCTCACCCCTTCGATAAACTCAGG
>CAZAWS010000212.1:0-4061 GCA_964488755.1 uncultured Anaerolineaceae bacterium
TTAGCGGCACGCCCATTGTAGCTACAGATGCATATCCCACGCCAAAGTAAACGAGTAAGCTAATGGGGACAAGCACAAAGATACTCGCCGGATATAAGCCCAAAGCTCCGCCCAAGGCAGGCGCGCCTCCCGCACCACCGCGTAAGCGAAAACGTCCGTTTTCATCATGCTCGGCAAGGAAGATGGAATAATTATGACCCAAGATAGCAGCCACTGGTGCAAGTACTTCCATCCAAGCGTTATCGGGCATCAGCCATCGTGCTAACCAGACCGCACCAGCTCCTTTGAGAACATCGAAGAGCAAAGTTAGTATTGCAGCGGTGGCACCCGCAGCTCGCAACGTGTTAGTTGTCCCCGTGCGACCACTGCCGATTTCTCGAATGTCTTTTCCTGTACGTAATTTTACAGCTAGTAGTCCAAAGGGAATTGAGCCGAATAAATACGTTATGAGTAATATGCCTAGTGCTTCCATATTAGTCTCTCCTTTTTGGGTTTCTTGATTTAATCTTAAAGGGGATGGGGGATAAAAAGCCGCGCCGCGCGTGACCTAAACTTGTGTGCCGTTAATTAGCCTCTTCTTGGCGTAAACATTTTTCTCTCACGCCGAGAATCTGCTTGGGGGCAGCACTCCAGCCCAAATCACGCGTGCTTCGAGCGTCTCCATTTGAATCGTGGGCGCAGTGCTTTTTCCAAGTCAGATAAAATCGGTTGTGTTACGACTACTCCCTCTTCAATCAAATCAGCAGCGCGGTCAAATCCCGTTAGGATTGTGACTCCTTTTGGTATAGATGGCTGAAGTAGAAAATCGGGAGGGAATTGTTGCAATTTACAAACAGTGTTCTGGTGCATGAGTAACTCTAAAGAATCGCCCAGCACCGCGATTGAACCGCCAATTGTGCTAGAAATGAAGCGTTTTTGTCCCAATAATTGCCAGAATGATGCTTCGCCATTCGTTGAATTAATATCGACTGCCAGCACGATGTCCGCGCCCATCTGACGAACAATATCCACCGGCAAATTGTTTAGAATCCCGCCATCTACCAATCGCTGTCCATCATGCTCTATGGGGGCAAATACTCCAGGAACAGAGACGGTTGCTCGCACGGCATCGGCTACAGAGCCTTCGTTTAGATGGACTTCTTTTTTACTGTTTAAATCTACAGCTACAAGCGTGAGGGGAATACGCAAATCACTAAATTTGTAATCTTGAAGATGTTTCTCAAAGAAAACGTGCATCTGCTTTCCGTGAAATAGTCCCTGCCGAGGGATTGTTGGGTCTGCCAATTTCAAAAGTTTGCGAGCTTGGCGATATTCCAGGGCGATAGATTCTATTTCAGCAGGAGTCAACCCGGCGGCGTAAACGGCGGAAATCAAGCCGCCCATGCTGGTGCCTGCTAGATAATCTATTTGGATATTGGCGTGTTCTAATGCTTTGAGAACGCCGATATGGGCTATCCCGCGCGCGCCGCCGCCACTGAGGGCTAATCCAAGTCGTGGTTTATATGTTAGTGTCATTTTGATTAATTTTTTCCTTATAAATTTTGATTGCTTCTAGCAAATCTTCGTGTTTAAAATCGGGCCAAAAAACTGGCGTACTCCAAAAGACAGCGCCAACCGCGCGCCAAGTTAGAAAGTTGCTTAATCGCCATTCGCCGCCAGTACGAATGATAAGATCGGCATCCGGAGTACCCGGACAATATAAGTAGCGAGAAAATTCATCTGGGGATAATTCGCTTGCATCAATCTCGTTGCGCTGGTGGGCAGAAATAATTTTCCGGGTGGCATCTACTATCTCTGCTCGACCTCCGTAATTGAGAGCCATATTTAGGGTCAGTTGAGTATTGTCTTTTGTTTGAAGAATGGCATTATCCATCACACGCAAAAGAGAGGCTGGTAAGCCCTCTCGCTGACCCATCAATTGCACTCGGATACCATTCTTCTGCATTGAAGAGAGTTCACTGGCAGTGTACTCTTCAGCTAACTTCATCAGAAAGTTGACCTCGACCGCTGGGCGATTCCAGTTTTCAGTAGAAAAAGTATATAGCGTCAGCACGCGGATACCCAGTTCACCGCAGGCTTCGAGTACGCGGCGAACTGTTTGGATGCCAGCCTGATGCCCGAATATGCGCGGCTTCCCGCGCACCTGCGCCCAGCGACCATTCCCATCCATGATGATGGCTAAGTGATTTGGTATTGCGAAAGTTTTTGTCATACTTTCGTCCAATTCAGCGGTGTCTTTACTATCAAACTTCTTTGATGACATTTTTCTTCCATTTTACAAATATATCTTTTAGTCCAATAAAGAGAACAATCAGAGAGACCAGAATCCAGGACTATATTTTTTATGAGATGGATCAGCAGCGGTATAAACCATCACTTGATGACCGCGTTGGCGTAAATTATGTGCTAAAGTGCCTCTGCCGTAGAGACACCACCGTGACCCTCAACAAAGGAGTCGGTCGTTAAAGCAATTTTCATGTTTTTTGTGTATCCTATTGCTGACGGCGCATTTTATGAAAGGTCCACTTGTATTCAACGTAGGCACGCCAAGTAAGCGTAAATAAAAAGCTAACAAGGATGGCGATACCCACAAGCCAGGGGTTTCTAAAATAAAGTCCATCTAAACTTTACTCCTCTGTATAAACTGCCACGCCTACAGTGCCAGGACCAACATGGGTGCCGATTACCGGGCTTATCTCATAAATTTCAGCTTGCTTGCAATCAAGCTGGCTTTGAAGCTGACCTTGGAGTTTCTTTGCTTCATCAAACGCACCCGCGTGTATGATTCCAACGTGAACTGGCTTTCCAACTGCTTTATCCGTTGTTAGCTGCACTAATTTTGCCATTGCCTTACTCTTCGTACGAACGCGTTCCAGAGCGTCTATTTTGCCCTCATTGTCCAGATATAAAATTGGCTTGATTTTAAGAGCTGTGCCAAAATATCGAGAAGCCCCACCAATTCTCCCGCCTTTGTGCAGATATTTCAGAGTGTCAACGGCGAAAAACAGATCCAATCGTTGAATAATAGCTTCAGCCAAGGTTTTGATTTCTGCTAAATCTTTGCCCTCTGCTATTGCTTGAGCAACGGCAATGTCAACCAATGCTAAGCCAGATGCGGTTGAGTGCGTATCAATCACCTCTATAGGGATTTTTGAAAACATTGAAGCTGCGGTTTTGGCAGAGGAAACAGTCCCGCTAATCCCAGAAGAAATTAAGGGAACGATGATTCCATCGTAATCAGCGGCAAGCTCTTCATAAACTTTCAAAAACTCGTCTACCGGCGGTTGAGACGTTGTCGGAAGTGTTGAGGATTTAGCCAAACGCTCGTAGAATTCAGATGGAAAAATGTCAACACCATCTTCAAAGTTCGCTTCATCCCAATGAATTTTCAAAGAAATCACGCGGATATTATGGATTTCAACGAAATCTTTATGTAAATATGCAGTACTATCTGTTAAAATAGCGATTTTTGACACAAGGTTGCTCCTTTTGGTAATTACAAAACGGAAAGTTTGTTTTCATATTCCCGGTAGCCTACCCCCAAATAGGCTCCAAAGAAAAGTATCAATCCACTAAAATACACCCAGATTAAAAATGCCATAATCGTCGAGACTGACCCATAAATCAAGTTTGATTTTGAGAGAAAGTTGGTTATATAGCCCACAAAAAAGGATTTTGCGATAGCCCACAACACTCCAGCTACAGTCGCTCCAGTCCAAATATCCTCCCAAGCCGGGCTAATATGTGGCAGGAAACGATAAAGTAAAGCAAACAAGATGGTATTGATAAGTATGGATAAAAGAAAAGCCCCTCTCCGGTAAAGAAAAAACGGGATTTCGGGCAGATAATGTTTGAACAAAGGAACAAGCCAAAAACTTACAAAGAGGAGTATGACTATAACAACACTGAGTATCCCAACAAGGATTAATGCTAAACCTCTATAACGGATTCTCGATAGGACATCATCCTTTTCATCGTTCCAAATCGTATCTAAAATACGAGAGAGAATGCTAAAAAGGGATGAGCTTGCCCAGGCAAGGAATATCAATGCAGTTGCCGTT
>CAZAWS010000213.1:0-2873 GCA_964488755.1 uncultured Anaerolineaceae bacterium
TTTACTGATTTACTGATCTACTGGTCTACTGGTCTACTAGCTTTATCTATGCGTCATTATTAATAACCGCGCCCCATAGCGCGATAGTTAAAACCAAGTTCACGCAAGTAGGCTGGCTCGTAGATATTGCGTCCGTCAAAAACGACTGCGCTTTCGTTCATCGCCGCTTTTATTTTCTTCAAGTCTAGCTGTTTAAATTCGTTCCATTCGGTTACAACGATTAGCGCATCGCAATTCTCTGCCATCGTATAGGAATTCTCGCACATCTGAAGGGCAGGCAAGAGGTCGCGCGCCACGTCCATAGAAACAGGATCAAATCCACGCACGGTCGCTCCGGCGGCGTTGAGGGCGTTCGCGATGTCTATAGATGGGGCATCCCGCATATCGTCCGTATTCGGTTTGAAGGCGAGACCGAGCAATCCGATAGTTTTACTTTTTACATCTCCACCGAGCATTTCGATAACATTTTCTACTACATCATCGCGGCGTTTGTAATTTACAGCTAAAGTTTTGTTGAGAATAAGCGGATCTACGCCACTTTCTTCTGCCATATATGCAAGAGCTTTAACATCTTTAGGGAAGCAGGAGCCGCCCCACCCTAAACCCGCGTCTAAGAACATGGGACCAATGCGTTTATCATAGCCCATGCCGATGGCAACTTCTTTCACATCCGCACCAAGTTTTTCACAAATATCAGCAACTTCATTGATGAAGGAGATTTTAGTTGCCAAAAATGCGTTGGAGGCATATTTAATCATTTCGGCTGTGCGAAGATCGGTTATCACAATTGGGGCACGCAAGGGAAGGTGAAGATGCGCAACCTTCTCTGCCGCTTCTACGTCTTGTGACCCTAAAACGGTACGATGCGGGTTCATAAAGTCGGTAATTGCTGAGCCTTCACGCAAAAATTCAGGGCAGGATACAACGGAAAAATCAATCTCTTCGGGCTGAGTCTCTTTAACGATATTAGCAACCCAATCCCCTGTACCTACAGGAACAGTAGATTTGTTGATGAGGATTAGCTCATCACTCATATTTTCAGCAATAGAGCGTGCCGCAGAAGCGACATATTGCAAATCGGCATCGCCATCTACGCCAGAAGGTGTTCCGACCGCGATAAAGGCAAATTCAGCACCATCCAATGCTTCTTTATAAGAAGTGGTAAAAGACAAACGCCCTGCTTTCACATTGCGTTCTACCAATTCCTCAAGTCCCGGCTCGTAGATGGGCAGAATGCCCTTGTTGAGATTTTCTACGCGCTTTTCATCAATATCTAAGGCAATCACACGATTACCAAGGTCGGCAAAGCAGGCACCCGAAACGAGGCCAACATAACCAACACCTACCACACATATTTGTTTCATTCTTTATTTCCTTATAAAAGTGTTTTTAGGTACGCTTTAGCAAAGCGCACTACACGAGAAAAAACGCTCTATCCTTCCGCCGTTGGTGTAATTGTTAGCGTAGGCGTTGGCGTTAACGATGGTGTCAAGGTTGGCGAGGGGGTATAGGTTTCTGTTGGGGTTAGGGTTGACGTAGGCGTAAGTGTAATCTCAGGCAAACGCTTGTTTTCAGATAAACCTAAAAGTTCTATATAAATCCAGCCACGCTCAACATCTTCATATTCATCAGGCTGGTAAGGAGAGATACGCAACCACGTCCCCCCTATATTCGCCGCATCAAAATACAAGCAATCTGCCCCGGTTAAATTGCCGATAGCACCATATTGCGTACTCGGACCCTCACGCACATTGACCAAATAAGCATTTACACAATAGCGCAAACCCTCGGGTCCCCTTGTTGGCGTGGGCGATGGTGTTCTCGTTTTTGTTTTTGTCGGGGTATTAGTCGGCGTTTTCGATGCCGTAGCCGTGACCGTTGCAGTATGCGTTGGTGGCACAGGCGTTTCAGATGCAGTAGCCGTGGCAGAAAGAGCAATTTTAGTCAAATTCGCTTCCACCGTTTGCGTTATGGCAAATTGTGCATTTTGTGTCGCTCGCGCGTCCCACCGCGCAACGACAACAGGAAAAACACCAATACACGCGGTAATAATCACACCCATCAATCCCACAATAGCAACAAGGACTTCGGTAGAAAGTTTAAACTTAGTTTCTTTTTTCTTTTTTGGTGGTGCAGGCTCTGCCATGAAAACTCCAAATACTTTCAAGTTAGACTCCTTAAATATACTATGCCTTTCTTCATTCTGCAACTTGGCAGGGATTTTTTTTCTTGGTATAGTCTTGCACATGAAAATACTCTTTGTCGCTGATGGGCGTTCTCCCATTGCTCTTAATTGGATTAAGTATTGGACTGCGCGCGAGCATGAAGTTTTTCTTGTCTCCAGCTTTCCTGCCTCCCCAAACTTGACGCTTTCGCGCGTGGACTTCATCTCGGTTGCTTTCAGCCAAGCAAAATCTTCGCCCTCAACGGGCGTGCGCCAAAAAAACACCTTTATTTGGGGTGCGGCGACTATCAGCTTGCGTACTGCCCTTCGGCATTGGATGGGTCCCCTCACTCTACCAAAAGCCGCACGACAATTGAACGCAATCATCAAAGAAGTTCGCCCCGATATCGTCCATGCTATGCGCGTTCCCTATGAAGGGATGTTAGCCAGCACAGCAAAAAAACTTGCGCCTGAGAACTTTCCCCCTTTGCTCATTTCTATTTGGGGAAACGACTTCACCCTCCACGCGCCCTCCTCCCCGCTGATGCGGAAATATACTCGCCAAACGCTAAAGTTGGCAGACGCACTACACGCCGATTGCCATCGAGATATACGCTTGGCAAAAGAATGGGGTTTTAACGATTCGCTTCCCAGCATTGTGCTGCCTGGTGCGGGTGGAATTGACCAGAGCGTCTTTTACCCCGCCCCC
>CAZAWS010000213.1:2973-4049 GCA_964488755.1 uncultured Anaerolineaceae bacterium
CATTATCAACCCGCGCGGTTTTAGAAATTATATTCGCAACGATACTTTTTTTAAGGCAATTCCACTCGTGCTAAAAGAATACCCAGATGCACAATTTATTTGTCCGACTATGAAAGGTGAAGCGCAAGCAGAAGATTGGGTTAGGAAGCTAGGGGTAGAAAAGTCTACGACCCTCACCAAGCCTCTTAGCCGCACCCAACTCGCGGACGCGTTCCGTCGCGCTCACATTTTAGTCTCTCCCAGCACACACGACGGGACTCCAAATTCCCTCCTTGAAGGAATGGCGTGCGGATGCTATCCCATTGCTAGTGACTTGGAATCTATTCGGGAATGGATTACGCCTGAAAAAAATGGGCTACTAATTAATCCCGCTGATGAAAGATCCTTAGCTAAGGCGATAGTGCGTGCGTTAAATGATGAAAGCTCGCGTGAGCGAGCTTTCAAAGAAAACCAAAAAATTATCGCCGAGCGTGCCGAGTATAATCACAGCATGGCGCAGGCGGAAGACTTTTATGCAAAATCTATCGCATAGATGGTGTATCTTGCCTATTTAGACGATTGGGGCTGATGGCGGTGGGGTGCGCAGTTCTTCTAAGCGATTGCTTAACTCAATACGGCGCGTTTCTGAGGCGTCGCGGATTTCAGCCTGAAATGCCAAGCCGCGTTCACGTATATCGCCTCGTAGGGATTCGCCAGAATCGGGCGCAAGCAAAAGGGCAATTGTTGAACCTACCAAACTGCCGACAAAGACACCAATTGTAAAACCGAAAATTCTTCGCATAAGATTCTCCTTCTTAAGTAGTTTATGAGGGTAAGAATTCTATTATAACTGAAACTTAGATATTTGGAGCAAGTTATGGCTCTGAATATCCAGTAAAAACCAAAAACAGACCACAGATTAGACTGAAAAAAAACTTTTTTGTAAAAACATAAAAGGAAAACATCGTAATTGGTCACACTCCCCCCTCAAAAAATCGCTCTAGCCGCCGTCCTCGACGGCGGGCTTCTGATAAACTGCCGCTGGGGACAGCGGCGGGAGCAGAGGGGAGTGACCAATTACCTTTAATCTCCTCCCT
>CAZAWS010000214.1:0-4030 GCA_964488755.1 uncultured Anaerolineaceae bacterium
AGGAGTAAAAAATGACTCACCAAGAAAAAGCACTTAGTTATGCAAAAGAAAATAAAGAAAAATTCTTAGACGACCTCAAAGAAGTATTAGAAATCCCTTCTGTTTCTACAGACCCCGCGCATAAAGACGATATGCTTAAAACTGCCGAATGGTTAGTTGAAAAGCTAGAATCTTTGGGCATGGAAAATGTTAAGATTTACCCTACGCCCAAGCATCCCGTAGTCTACGCCGATTGGCTGCACGCCAAAGACGCGCCGACTGTGCTGGTTTACGGGCATTATGATGTGCAACCCGAAGACCCGCTAGAAGAATGGCTCACGCCCCCATTCAAGCCAACTCAACGCGAAGCAAGTTTACACGCGCGCGGCGCGTCCGATATGAAAGGGCAAATCGTGGCTACACTGAGCGCGATTGAATCCATCGTCAAAAATGATGATTTCCCATCCAATATCAAATTTATGCTTGAAGGCGAAGAAGAAATCGGCTCTCCCAGCCTCGTGGACTTTATGGAATCGCACAAAGAATTGCTTTCTGCCGATTTCTGCCTTAATCCGGACGCAGGGATGCTCGGTGCTGAACTCCCCACTATCACTTACGCGTTGCGTGGACTTGCTTATTTCGAAGTTCATGTTACAGGTCCTAGCCACGATTTACATTCAGGTTCATTTGGCGGCGTGGTGCGAAACCCAGCGAATACTTTGATGAAATTAGTTGGGAATATGAAAGATGAAAATGGTAAAATTACCTTGCCCGAATTTTACGATAAAGTGCGTGATGTAGACGCAGAAGAGCGCGCAGAGTTGGCAAAATTACCCGTAGACGAAGCGTTTTTATTAGATAATACGGGTTCGCCTGCCTTGTGGGGAGAAAAAGGATATTCACCTGTTGAGCGAGTTGGCGCACGCCCCACGCTGGATGTGAACGGGATGCTCTCAGGCTTCACGGGCGAGGGCGCAAAAACTGTTTTGCCCGCTAAAGCAATGGCAAAAATCTCCATGCGTCTTGTACCAGACCAAACGCCCGAAGAAGTTTATGAGCAATTGAAAGCATATATGGAGAAAAATGCCCCAGAAGGTATTGATTGGGAAGTAAAGGCTTTGCACGGTGGCAGCCCATCCATTTCGAAACGTGATGGCGTGGGCGTAGTTGCCCTGTCTGACGCTTTTGAAGCTGTTTGGGGCAAAGCCCCCCTCTTCAAACGCGAAGGTGGCTCTATTCCCGTTGTGGGCGATATGCAAAAAATCCTCGGCATCGAATCGGTGCTAACCGGCTTTGGCCTGCCCGATGACCGCATTCACTCACCCAACGAAAAATTGGATTTACCAACTTGGTATCGCGGTATTGATGCGTTAATTCACTTTTTCTATAATTTAGTGTAATTTTAAAATGATAGCGGCGGTTGAGTAGGGTGACAGTACTATCGTCACCCGTATCGAAACCAGAGCGGGTCGCAAAAGTATTTTTCTCATCAATCCGCTCTGGTTTCGATATGCTACAGCACGAAAATACTGTGCCGTAGCTACTCAACCGCCGCTATGTAGTGAAATAAAGGTAAATAATAAAAAATGGAAGACAAACTAATCTCCTACGGCGGACAAGCCGTTATCGAAGGCGTGATGATGCGCGGAAAACACGCCGTAGCCATCGCCATGCGAAGCCCAGAGGGTGAAATCGTCCTTCATGTTGAGAAATTAGGCGGCATTTATAAAAGTAAGATAGCCAAACTCCCTTTTTTGCGTGGACTGGTGCTTCTTTGGGATGCGCTTGGTCTCGGTATGCGCGCCCTCACCATCTCTGCGAACACCCAAACGGGTGAAGAAGAAAAACTCGAAGGAGCTGCACTCTATTTTTCTCTCGCGCTTTCTCTACTTTTTAGCGTGGGGTTGTTTTTCCTTCTCCCCGCAACAGCGGGTGGACTTGTAGAAAAATACCTCGGCTGGAGTTCCTTTTTGGGCAATCTCCTCGAGGGGGTTATTCGCTTAGCACTTCTCATTCTCTACGTTTGGGCAATCGGCTTTATGGATGATATAAAACGCGTTTATGGCTATCACGGCGCGGAGCATAAGGTCATCAACGCTTTTGAAGACGACGCAGAACTGACTCCCGAAATTGTCGCCACTTATTCCCGTGAACACGCCCGTTGTGGCACTGCTTTTTTGCTTTCACTCGTTATTTTTTCTATCCTTGTCTATTCGCTTCTCCCCTCCATGACGCTGGGCGTGCGGCTACTCAGCCGCGTTATTCTTTTGCCCCTTCTGGCTGGAATTGCCTACGAATATATTAAATGGACTGCCGATCATCTTGATTCGAAAATTGTTCAGGCAATGATCCGCCCCAACCTTGCCCTGCAACTTCTCACCACCCATGAACCCGATTTGGAGATGCTCGAAGTCTCCATCGAAGCCTTCAACACGATGCGAGATGCCGAAGTGGAGTTTGCGCCAATTCCGCCCTCGCTCTAGTCGCCGTCCCCGGTGGCGTTTTTAGGAGGACGGATAAACTTGCGTGCCTCCGAAAAACGCGATACTTGACATCAGCATTTTTTTTGCTCTCAAACTTGCTTTACGCGTGAATTTAGGCTTGTGTGCCCTATGGATGCAGTTGTGCGTCTCCCCCAAAAAAAGCCCCCGTTCCCTTCAAGGGAACGAGGGCTTCTTTATACGCCTATCTCTTAGCTGCTTGACTATCTCTCTGCAAAAAAACTTTCCATTCTTGTTCTAAACTTCTGAATTTCAGCTTGAGATGGATGATTTAAAAGTCTGTCTACCGCCTCAGCATCGCGCGGCGTGGCAAGCCAAATATCCGCGCGTGCCACGCGGAGGGCAATCCGCGCCGCGAGAGACGCGGCATCCCGTAAACCGAGAATGGTCACTTTATCTACCGTATCATATTTGGTATGCCCATAACCTCGTCCCGAACTTACTTTTCGCACAGGCTCAATACCGCCTGTAATCACGCCTTCAAGCAAAAATGGATAGTGGTCAGATGCGCTGTGAAAGGTTTGCCCAATAGCAAAATCTTGCGCCATTTCTTCTCGAAAATCTTCAAAAGTGTCTTGCAATTCGCGCCATGCGTGTAGATTAATATCTTTAGACGGCATCCCGCCTGCCGCATCCATATTGAGATAAAAGCGGATTTTGTGGAGGTCGGTTTTATGCGCTTGAACATAAGCGTTTGAGCCGAGCAAACCAATTTCTTCCACGCCCCACATCGCAAAGCGGATTGTGCGTGGATGCGTTTCTTTTGCGAGAACGCGTGCGGCTTCCATAACCGAGACAACGCCCGAAGCGGGGTCAGAAGCACCCTGAGAAATATCGTGACCATCGTAATGACTGCCGAGCATGATGATTTCTTCGGGTTTTTCCGTGCCAACGATGTCGCCAACGACATTCCATGATGTTTTTGGGCTGAGTTTATCGGCACTTTTAAGCCGAATTTTCACCTCACCTTTGCGTTTTGCTAAGCGTTGGATAAATGCGCCATCTTCCATTGAAATTGAAATCGCAGGGATGGGACCCGCTTTGCCCTGATAGCCAATGCCGCCTGTGGCGGGACCATAGCCGGGATAATGGTTAACAAAGATAAATCCCGCCGCACCTGCCAGCAAACTGCGCCCATATTTCTCGTTGCGATGCACCCAGCGTTTACTCCCTTTGGGGTAGAGTTCGCTGTTGGTCATCAAGAACTTGTCTTTGATTTCAGCGGTGTGCGCGTCAAAATCTTCTGGTGCGCCTACGCCGATGTTGAAAATTTCTCCTTCCATATCCACAGGTGGGGAGTGAGGGAGGGTGATACAGGGAATCGTTTTTTGAATGGGGCTAATGATTTCGAGCGTTACAGCACCGCGTTCCCAGCCAAGATACTCAAAGGATTCGAGGTGAACATTGCTGAGACCGTATTCTTTAAATTTGGCAATGATGAAATCAGCCGCGAGCTTTTCGCCTTTTGTGCCGCCGAAGCGAGAGCCAAAATCATCGCAGAGAACTTCGAGATTGTCCATTGCTTCACGACTGCTATAAATATCGCCGAG
>CAZAWS010000215.1:0-4026 GCA_964488755.1 uncultured Anaerolineaceae bacterium
CCCCTGAACGCTTACTCTTGAAGTTCTTTATTAGGCATCCCATTCATCACTTTTCACTTTAATAATTCCCTACCCAACAAAATAAGTTTATGGTATATTGATGTTAACCCTGCTAAGCAGGTGATGCTGCAAAAAAGTTTTGTACCAACACTCAATAAAAAGTCTCAACTTCGTAGAGATTACGCGATAGGCTAGAGCCAAGGCGGAAGTTCTACGTTAGAGACATCCTGTGAAAACAGGTTCAAAACATAGCAGCACACGGCATTGGCGGGGTTATCCTTTGTGGGGACTCAAAAACTGAATAATGGAGAACCAGCGGCTGGATTCCAAGAACTAAGGACTAAAGTCCTTACTACAAGGGATTACGAGGTGAAGGTTCCGTTCCGCGAGGGACGCGCTAATTGCGCTTATAAAACCTAAGCGTAAGAAAATCGGATAGATCAGCGGATGCCTTTGGAGTGTGATCACAAACTCCCTTCTCCCTTCCAAAAGAAAGTGTTTTCTGAAAAGCGTGCGGTAACGTGCGTCACAAGGAAAATATAGTGGCACAGGATTGCTATACCTGTTTATATTTATTGGAAGGGCTGCTTTTTTTAACCAAGACTGTTAATCTAAGGTATGCCTATGCAGGCATACCTTTTTTCTTTAAAACTCCGCAAGAAACGGGTCGCATTCTCAGCCCAAAAACTTATACTTGGAGAAACAATTTCCCCAAGGAGAAAGCGTGAAAAAGCTAAATCTACAAGAAAGCGCAGAAGATTACACCCTCATCGAAAAAGCGATTCATTACCTCGAAGAAAATCAGCGCAACCAACCTACACTCAAAGAAATTGCCGAAAGCGTCAATCTGAGTGAATATCATTTCCTGCGACTTTTTACGCGTTGGGTTGGCATCAGCCCCAAGCGTTTTTTGCAATTTCTCACTAAAGAAAACGTTAAGCGCATTCTCGCCAAAAGCAATCTGCTTGACGCTACTTACCAAACTGGGCTTTCTAGCACGGGACGACTGCACGACCTTCTCGTCCACACCGAAGCCCTCACGCCCGGCGATATCAAACGCAAAGGCGCGGGGCTAAAAATCCGCTATGGCACTCATCCCACCCCTTTTGGGCAGGCGTTTATCGCCACCACCGAGCGTGGCATTTGCAAACTTTCCTTTGATACAAAAAACGCCCTACATTCTTTAAAATCAGATTTAGAAGATGCCACCCTCACACAGGATTTTGCCCACACACAGATTCTCATCGAGAAAATCTTCTCTCCGAAGAAGAGCGGAACGCCCTTAACCCTCCACTTGCGAGGCACCAACTTTCAGATTCAAGTCTGGGAAGCTCTCCTGCGAATCCCCACCGGAGACTTGGTTGCCTACAACGACATCGCCACAGCAATAGACTCGCCCAAAGCCACGCGCGCAGTCGGGACTGCCATTGGAAGAAATCCTGTCCCCTTTTTAATTCCCTGCCATCGCGTTATCCGCGCAACGGGAGAATTTGGTAAATACGCCTTTGGCAGTGAGCGCAAAAAAGCCATTATTGGTTACGAGATGGCACAAGCCCCCCATCCTAGCCTTCCCCCTCAGGGGGAAGGAAAAAGAGAATCAATAAAATGACAACACTAAACAAAAACACTCGCATCTGGATTGCCCTCATCGCCGTTTATATCATTTGGGGATCAACCTATCTCGCTATTTTATACACAGTGGAGACAATTCCCCCTTTTCTGGCAGGTGCAATGCGATTTCTCAGCGCAGGGGCTGTACTCTATAGCTGGAGACTCTCTAAAGGTGATGCGAATCCCACGCGCAGACAATGGCGGGATGCCGGCATCATCGGCTTGCTCCTGCTTGTTGGCGGGTACGGATTAGTCTCGTGGTCTGAGCAATTTGTCCCTTCTAGCGTTGCGGCGTTGCTGATTAGCACCGTCCCAATTTGGATGGTACTCATCGAATCTTTTCGGCATGGCGGAGAGAAACCAAAGCCTAGAACGATTTTTGGGCTGGCACTTGGTTTGAGCGGCGTTGCACTAATGATTGGTCCCGGCGAATTAAGCAACGAAATTGGTGCGCTACACCCACTCGGATTAATCGCCCTGCCGATTGGCGCACTGATTTGGTCACTAGGCTCAGTTTATAGCAAAAGCGCAGATTTACCTGAATCTTCGTTGATGGCAACCAGCGCAGAGATGTTGATTGGCGGAATCGGGATGCTCATCGTGAGCCTCTTGCGTAGCGAGTGGTCGGGTTTCGAGTTTAGTGCGGTTGCCAATCGGTCGTGGATGGGCTTGCTCTATCTCGCTGTTGTTGGCTCACTAGGCGGATTTGTATCTTACGCTTATTTGCTCAAAAACGCGCCAATTTCTTTGGTTTCGACTTACGCTTTTGTAAATCCCATTGTTGCCCTTTTTCTGGGGTCGATTATTGCACACGAAACGCTCGACAGCAGAACGATTCTTGCCGCGACAGTTATTCTTGGGGCAGTAATTCTGATTACGACAGGAAAAAGAAAATCGAAGGCACACAAACCCAAATCCACGCGTGAAGCGAAGGAAGTCGCCTCATCCAATTAATTTACCATTATTTGCGTGCTGAAAATCGTGCGCTCTTGGAATATCAATCTAACTATTTAGGAGAAAAAATGGAAACAAAAGAATTGCTCGAATGTATTGAAAAAGATAATGTCAAATTTATTTCTTTACAATTTACCGATGTCGCTGGCACGGTGAAATCGGTAGATATGCCGGTACACAATTTCCCCGATGCCGCCGAAGATGGCGTTTGGTTTGATGGCTCATCAGTGGCGGGATTTGGGCGCATTCAGGAAAGCGATATGCGCCTGATTGTCGACAAAGACACCTATGCCGTTTTGCCTTGGTCGCCCGAAGAACGGCGGCGCGCACGCGTGTTCTGCGATGTACATACCCCCGATGGCAAGCCTTTTGAAGGCGATCCGCGTGGCACGCTCAAACGTATGTTGGCAAAAATTGCCAAACGCGGCTGGACTTTAAATATCGGCGCAGAGCCTGAGTTTTTCCTTTTCAAACGTGGCAATGGCGAAGGCGTTCACCCCGTGCCGCATGATGTAGGCGGATATTTCGATTTTTCTGCCAACGATGAAGCCGTGCGTGTACGCACCGAGCTAATGGAAGCCCTTGATGAGATGGGCTTAGATATCGAAGTTGGGCATCACGAAGTAGCGTTGGGGCAACACGAAATTGATTTTCGTTACGGAGACGCGTTGCGCATTGCCGATAATATCTTGACCCTAAAATACACCGTGAAAGCAATTGCCGCCCAAAATGGCTTGGTTGCGTCCTTCATGCCAAAACCAATTTTTGGCGAAAATGGCTCAGGCATGCACTGCCATCAATCCATCTTTGATGAAAATGGCGAAAATCTCTTTTTTGACGACAGCGATGAGTTCAAACTCTCGAAATTAGCCTATAGTTTTATGGCTGGGCAGTTGAAACATGCCCGCGCCCTCACCGCCGTAGTCGCCCCAACCATCAACTCTTATAAACGCTTGGTGCCGGGCTACGAAGCCCCCGTTTATATCGGTTGGGCGCAAACCAATCGCTCTGCGCTCATCCGCATTCCACGCCATATTGAAGGGCGCGATAAAGCCGTGCGCGCCGAATTGCGCTTCCCTGACCCAACATCTAATCCATATTTAGCTTTTGCCGCCATGCTCGGCGCCGCCCTCGATGGCATTGATAATGAGCTAGAAATTACCGCCCCTATGAATAATGTCAATATCTACCATCTCACCGCCGAAGAACGTGCCGAAAAAGGCATCGAATCTCTCCCCGGCTCTCTCGCCGAAGCCATGCGCGAGCTAGAAAGCAACGATATTATCAAAGACGCTCTGGGCAAATCCGCTTATGACGCTTTCGCCCGTGCTAAATGGGCAGAGATTGAAGAACATCGCTTACATGTCTCAGATTGGGAAGTTGAGCGATATTTGGAGACGGCGTAATTTCGGAATTAGTAAACTAGGAATCGGTAAATCAGGAATCAGTAAATCAGGAATC
>CAZAWS010000216.1:0-4024 GCA_964488755.1 uncultured Anaerolineaceae bacterium
TGTCCTGAGTTTATCGAAGGGGTGAGGGAAGTTCCAACAACCTTTGCGCGCTCCCTTGTATCACTCGATTCATCAAAAAAGCCCTCGTTCCCTGCAAGGAAACGGGGGCTTTTTTAACTTCGTGCTTCTTCACGTGATTTCGTGGATTCTAATTAATTCCCAATTCTTTCAACTTCTCTTCGGTCGGGACACCATTCTCATCCCAGCCGCGGACTTCGTAGAATTCGGGGAGCATTTCGCTCAGGCGATTAACCTGCCCTTTAGCAGGACCATCTGGTAGCGGCTCATTCAACATTTTCGGCGGAAGCGTATCTTCGGTGGAACCAGCTTTGAGTAGGAAAATCCGCTCAAGGTTATAAACGCGTTCAGCCGCTTCCAAAATTTCTTCGGGGGTGTATTCTACGCCTGTCGAGTAGGTCATTAACTGCGCTATACGAATCGGTAAAATCATCCTGTCTGAGTTGAAAAGGTAGCGCACAGCCAAGAAAACGCATAAACCAGCCGAATCAATCAATGAGAAAGCGTCTTGAAAACGAGCGACTAATTCGCCTTTGCCTTCAGTGCTGAGTCCGTCTTCCTTCACAGGTGTGCCGAAAACTTCTGGATAAGCCACGTCTCCTTCCATGTGGGACGCGCCTTTATTGGATGTCGCGTAGAGCAAGCCCATTCCCTGCGAGCCGCGCGGGTCGTAGCCGGGGAATTCTTGTTTACGGGTCGTCACCGCAAGTTCGGGATGCCCGTATTTCTCCGCTAAACGGTAGCTCCCCTCCGCAAGTTCGTTCCCGAATCCCTCGCGGTGCGCCATCTTCTGTACCATCTCGATCATCGCATCCGCATCGCCAAAGCGCAGCGGCTGTCCAATTTCTTCTTCCGTGAGATAACCTTTTTCAAACATTTCCATCGCAACGGCAATTGTCATACCGGTCGAAATCGTATCCAATCCCAATTCGTTGCACCAATAATTTGCTTTAAGGATAGCTTCGAGATCTGCCACGCCACAGCCGCTTCCAAATGCCGAAATCGTCTCGTATTCAGGACCTTCGCCCTTCCCCGCGTACTTCCCGCCAATCACTTCGGTCAAGCGTCCGCACGCAATCGGACAGCGATAACAGGCTTTCGGTTTGATGAGATATTTTTCGGTCAAGCTCGGTCCGTCAATCGTATCCACGCCTTCAAATGTGCCAGTTTGCCAGTTTCGAGTGGGCAAAATGCCGAACGAATTCGTCACTTGCGGCACATACGCCGTGCCGTGTATATGCAAATTCGAGCCAGCTTTCACGTCTGCGCCGACTTCTTTATAAAGGAGTTTGCTCAAGTCGCGCATTGCGACATCATCGGCAAATGCGGGATTTTTCTTCCCAAACGCGACCACGCCTTTCAGATTTTTACTGCCCATCACCGCCCCTACACCAGATCGAGCCGCGGCGCGGTCTTTATCGTTCATAATGGCTGCCATTAAAACGAGATTTTCTCCGGCTGGACCGATGCAAGCCGCCCGTGCTTTGGGGTTGGTTGCTGCCAAAAGAGCATCAGTTGTGGAAGGAACATCTTGCCCCCACAAATGCTCCGCCGAGCGGATTTCCACTTCGTCTTCATTCACCCATAAATAGACAGGTTTCTTCGCCCGCCCCTCGAAGATGATCATGTCAAAGCCGGTGCGCTTCAACCAAGTCGGGAAGTCGCCGCCAGAGTTCGAGTGCGCCAGCGCGCCCGTCAACGGGGATTTGGTGACGACCATATAGCGATTGCCCGTTGGAGCGGTGGTCGCTGTGAGCGTACCTGTGGCGAAGATGAGCTTATTTTCGGGGTCAAGCGGCTCGACCATTGGGTCAACTTCATCCGTTAGATACCGAATCGCCCATCCACGCCCGCCAATATAGTCTTTGGCGATTTGGGGGTCTACATCTTCGATTGAAGTTTTCTCATTTGTTAAATCTACTCGTAATATCTTTCCATGCCATCCGTACATATTTTTCTCCTTTTTTGAACCGCCAAGACGCAGAGAAAGCCAAGAAAAAGCTTAAAAACTTGGCGTTTCTTCGCGTCTTGGCGGTTATTCTTTTTAACCTCCGGCAATCGCTGAGAAGGCTGTGACTTCGTCACCCTCTACTAAAATCGTAGAGAGCGGAAGAGTCAAGCCATTCACAACAATCACGCTGGAATCATCTTGCGGGACGTTAAACTGCGTCATCACACCCGAGGCAGTTGTGCCTTCGGGGACTTCTATCTCAACCTTATTTCCCTGTGTGCCGGGGGGCAGCAGTTCACGGTAGGAGGCGATTAATTTGACGCTGATTTTCATAGGGTGATTTTACTACGAAGTGCAAAAGATGGAACGCGGATTATGCGGATTTAACGGATTTGCGCGGATTTAAAAACTTTTTAATTTTAAAAAGCATCCAGCTTCTAAACGAAAGGCAACGAAAAAGACGAACACACTGAAAACTCAGTAAAAGTCGAAAAACACGGTTTTTTAAAGGTTTTTTCGCGGTATTCGCAAAATTCGCGTAATTCGCGTTGAAAATTTATGATAATAGTTACTTCATAAGTTGCTCAAAAGTTTTACAGAGTTTTCAGAACACAAAAATCCTTCTTGACACGTTGTCATATACCCTGTAATATACGGGGTATATGACAAGGTATAAATACTTAAATAAAATAATCAAATCAAATAGATACTTGTTTTCTTCAAAAGATATTCAAGAAGTCTTTGGTATTAAATCCAAACGAACCCTTGAAGATGTCATTAGAAAGTTTGTTGATGAGGATATACTGACCAGACTTGAAAGGGGAAAATATCTTTTAACAGACGCGAATGTCTCTGATTTTGAGATTGCACAGTTTTTATACTCCCCATCTTATATCTCTTTTGAGACAGCGTTAAATTATCACGGCATCCTAAGTCAATTTCCCGTTGAGATTACATCGGCGACCACAAAATTTCCAACTCAAAAAATTATAATAGATAAACTTTATTCCTATTCGAAAATCAAAATCAATCTTTTTACTGGATATTATAAAGAAAAAAACGCTCTAATTGCCTATCCGGAAAAAGCTCTATTTGACCAATTATATATGATTGCTAAAGGTTTAAAAACAGAAGAGTATTTAGACGAAATGGATTATATTAGTATTGATAAAAATGCCCTAAACGAGTATATGGTGCTATTACCTGAAAATTCAAAAAATAAAATTAGTGGATATATAGGCAAGTATTTATGATTTCTCAGAATGAACTAAAAAAACTGACTAAAAAATATAAAATCCATGAAAGCATTGTTGCGCGTGAGTTTGTTCAAATATCTTTTCTCAAAGAACTTTATGCAGAATCTTTTTCTAAAGAGATATTTTTCAAAGGGGGGACAGCAATTCGTCTTCTTTTTGGGGGTCAAAGGTTCTCCGAAGATTTAGATTTTACGGTTATGCTCGATGAAAAAGAATTTTTGCATAAAATAATGCTTTTCTTCAACAAGCTAGAAAAACGCTATCCTTTTAGCTTTAAAGAACGAAAAACGCTCACAGGAAAAACATTTTTGCTCGCGGCAGATATTCCCTTTTTCAAAAATAATATCTTTGTGAAATTAGATTTCTCGCTGAGAGAAAATGTTCTGCAACCCACTAAAAATATTCTTGAGACAGACTATCCAGTAATTATGCAAAGTTTTATTCATTCACTGAGTTTAGATGAAATTTTAGCCGAAAAAATACGGGCGGTGCTAAAACGTAAAAAACATAGAGATTTATACGATTTGTGGATTTTGCAGGAACTTGGGGCTGAAATAGATATTGAATTAATAAACAAAAAGCTAGATTACTATAATGAGAAGTTTGAAGTGGGAGAACTAAAAGAACGTTTGAAACTTTTCTCTAAAGATGGATTTATAAAAGACCTGAGACCATTTGTGCCTATCAATGAGCGAGATAAGTTGGGGGAATTATTTGAGTTCGTTTTGGCTTATTTGGAGAAGAGTATTTAGCCAAGATTATCTGTAAGCGTTCAGCCATATTAAAATTATGCCTTAAG
>CAZAWS010000217.1:0-4021 GCA_964488755.1 uncultured Anaerolineaceae bacterium
TTTTCGGCAAATCTGATGTCTAAAGTCTGAGGTCCGAGTGCTTATAAGTTTCATACTTTTTTGCATTCCGTAAATGCGTAACATAAGATTCTAAGGGAGCTTTTTCGGGTAAAATAACACTTTCCCTAGCAGGCTATGGCTGGGTATATATCTCAAAACCAATTCCAATCATTTTGGACATAGCTCTTGAGTTTGGTTTTATAAGCAATGCAAAGAGTGAAGCACACAAAATTAGTTTAGACGATAAGGACTTAGGAAGAAATAAACTATCCATTAATGATGCGAAATTTGAATAAAGTATGCTTCAGATGTATAAGTTATTTGATTTTCATTCCTAAGTCAATACCTTCGCCGTTTTTTTTGCAACTGTTTGCTGGGCTACAGAGCGCGTTTTTTTTCTAGCCTGATTGTATTTCAAATAAAAAAGGGGACGCTTTTTGCAGAGATAGTTTTATATCCTGTGGAAAAAATACCATCCAAGCTCCGGTGCGGACTAAAGTCCTGCCTCAGGGCATGAAAGTCGGATAAATCCGACTCGCATCTAGCCCAGCGGGCTTCCATGTATTGAACAGGTGGCTTCAGCCCCGCTCATTTGGCGAAGGTATTATAAGTAAAACTTAAATAATATGACAATAAAAATTACAAAGCCCAATAAAGAAATAGAAGTTCATCTCACAGACGGATACACTTTACGCGGTCCGCGCGGAACAAGTGTGGAAGAGTTTATGAAAGAACCCAATATCACGTCTGACGCGCCTATTGTCGCAGCCGTGGTGAATGGCAATCTGCGCGAGATGTACTATAAAATTAATACCGAGTCAACCATTAAGCCTATCACCACCGCTACCGCGGATGGTGCACGAATTTATAGACGCTCACTCACTTTTTTACTTGAATTTGCCTTTCAACAACTTTTCCCCAAAGGCATATTGACTATTGACCACTCGGTTGGGTCGGGGGGATACTACTGTCAGGTTGCGGGGCGGGAAACGCTATTTGATGACGATTTGAAGATGCTCAAAGAGCGGATGCAAGCCGAGGTCACGCGCGATGCCCCCTTTATCCGAGAGGAAATTCCCATAGATGAAGCTCTTCAGCATTTCAAAAAACTAGGACACGAGGATAAAATCGCCCTTTTTTCACATCGTAAAAAAAATTATCTCACCTTATATAAACTTGGCGATTATATGAATTATCATCACGGCTATATGGTGCCTTCGGCGGGATATTTGCGTTGGTTCGATTTGGAAGCCTGCAAAGGCGGTTTTGTGATTCGTTTTCCCCGCCGCCATAAACCCACTGAACTTTTGCCAATGAAAGACTATCCGCAATTATTAAGCGCGTTTCAAATTTATGGTGGCTGGTTGAAAAAGCTGGGCATTGATAATGTAGGGGCACTAAATAACGCTGTTTTTGCGGGGCGAGAACAAGAAATTGTGCTGGTTTCGGAGGCTTTGCACGAACAATCTGTAGCCGAGATTGCACGTCAGATTGCGGTACGCCGTGATGATTTACGCCTTATTTTAATTGCGGGCCCTTCATCTTCTGGAAAGACTACTTTTTCTCGTCGGCTAACTGTGCAATTATTAGCATGGGGAATCTCTCCTTTTCCGCTTGAGTTAGACAATTATTTTGTGAATCGTGAAGACAATCCACGTGACAAAAACGGAGAGCTTGATTTTGAGGTTTTAGAAGCCCTAGATTTACCTTTATTGGCAGAGCATCTCGAAAAATTAACACATGGAGAGCGCGTAACCGTGCCAAAGTTCAATTTCAAAACAGGCATCAGAGAAGTTGGTGAAAAAATTCAACTTCGAGAAGGGCAATTAATTATCCTCGAAGGCATCCACGGCATGAACCAGCGTTTGGTGCCTGCATCTTTATTGGCTCAATCTTTTCGTATTTATGTTTCGGCACTTACACAGCTCAATCTCGACCGCCACAACCGCGTTTCTACCACAGATACGCGGCTCATTCGCCGCATTGTGCGCGATGCCCGCGAGCGCGGCTATACCGCCCAAGCCACCATCTCACGCTGGGAATCTGTGCGCCGTGGCGAAAAACGCCATATTTACCCTCACCAAGAAAATGCCGATATTATGTTCAACTCGGCACTGGCTTATGAATTGGCGGCACTCAAACCTTTCGCCGAACCGCTTTTGCGCCAAGTGCCCTATGGCACGCCCGAACATATCGAATCCAAACGCCTACTCGCATTTTTAGAGTGGTTTTTACCCATAAGTGACAAAATAATTCCAGAAAACTCCATTGCCAAAGAATTTTTAGGCGGCTCCGTGCTAAAAAACTTTAAGTGGTGGCAAGGAAACAGTAGGTCAGTAGGTCAGTAGACCAGTTTTCCAGATTCTTGTTCTACTGATTTACCGACACCTAGTTTACTGATTACCTGATCTACTGTTTTTAAAGGAGACGACGATGAGCGCACGCACAACCAAATTACTTTTACCTCTCTTGATTTTTAGTCTTGCCTGTGGGCTTGTTGTGCCCGTTTCGCCCCCAACCCCAACACCTGATTCCGCTATGGAAACATCTACTGCCGAAGCGCGTGTTCCCACTAAAACAAAAATCTCATTTACAGCTACACCCAATATCCTCGCGACACAATTAGAATCAGATGCGGGAACAGCAACCGCAATTGCGGCATATACATCTACGCCTTTTCCATCAGCCACAACAGAAATTGACCCCGAAGATTTAATAGAAGAAGAAAATCTTGTTCCTCCGCCAGCGGTATCCCCAGGAGAGAACTACAGGCTAGAAAATGAAATACTCATTGACGCGTATGGCATCCGCTATTGGCGTAATACAGATAGCGTAACGGGCACAGATGATATTGTGCTCATTGAAAAAACAGGTATGGAGAGCATAAAAATAGAATCAGCATCTGCTATCGTCACCCTAATTGATGATGATATTAATGACGATGGGAATCCAGATATCATTGTAGAAAGTTATACAGGTGAGAACACCCATTGTTGCTATGGAACAGAAGTTTATAACCTTGGTGAAGAAGCCATTTTGATCTTAGAAAAACCCAAATCAAACGTAAGCGGGGAGTTTGAAGACATTACCGAAAACGGTATTTATGAATTTATCACCGCAGATGATGTTTTTGCTAAAAAATACTGCCCTTTTATAAGCTCACCTTTTGTTAAGGTGATTATGGCGTATGATGAAAAAGAAAAAAGCTATCTCCCTGCCAGCCTTAATTTTCCCGAAGAATATATACAAATCATTAAAGACGATACCTATAATGCCGAAAGAGTATCAAGAACAGGCTCTAAGGAAAATGGGGAATGGGATGAAACGACCAAATGTAGCATTTTGCCATTAATGCTCGATTATATTTACACAGGAGACATAAAGATGGCACGTACAGAATTAGATCGCTTATATGAATTTGACGATAAAGAGATATTTTGGAATGACGTTATGCTAATTGTGCAAGAAAGCCCCCTATATATAGAAATTGATGAGTAAACGCCTATGAATTGGTATAAAACTACACTCGAAGTCCGCACATCAGGAAAAGGTCTTTACGAAATAAGCACGTCCATTCGCGAGCAATTGCGTGAATGGGGAGTAAATGAGGGCATCTGCTACCTTTTTATTCAACACACCAGCGCATCCTTACTAATTACCGAGAGCTGGGACCCATCCGCTCGTGCTGATTTAGAGACCTTCATGGAAAAACTCGCTCCCGAAGGTGAACGATGGTATACGCACACCCTCGAAGGCGCAGATGACGCTACATCCCATATCCGCACGATGATGACAGATGTGAGCATCACCATTCCCATAGACAATGGAGATATTTCGCTGGGGCAATGGCAGGGCGTTTATCTTTTTGAGCATCGCAAAGGTCCGCACCGTAGACAAATTTTACTGAGAGTATTAGGGGTGGGAGAATTTTCTTTGTAGCAACCGCTTTTGCGATTATTTTCTGTCATATTGGGATTAAAAGATTTTTGACCTATCATAGAAAAAAACCATTCCCTTGAAA
>CAZAWS010000218.1:0-4019 GCA_964488755.1 uncultured Anaerolineaceae bacterium
AAAACAGCCGCTATAACAATGCCTCCGGTGATAACAATCTGCCACTCTTGGGGTACAGAGAGAATACGCAGACCGTTGGTAAGAGTACTGATGATAAAGGCACCGATAATAGTGCCGGATATTGTTCCTTCACCCCCACTCAAAGATGTGCCGCCAATCACAACAGCGGCAATAGCATCTAACTCGTATCCCGCACCAAGAGCAGGTTGAGCAGAATTAAGACGAGCGGCAATCAAAATACCGCCAATGCCACTGAAAAAACCGGCTAAGGTATAAACTGCCGTTTTCCAGACATTTACATTAACCCCCGAAAGACGAGTAGCTTCTTCATTACTTCCCAGCGCAAAAGTATAACGTCCCAGAATTGTGCGAGTTAAGATTAGGTGCGCTAATAGTGCCGCACCGAATAAAATTAGCACAGCGTTAGGTATATCAAAGCCGGGTATGATTTTCCCCAATAACGACTCCATAGCCATTTCTCTAAAGAGGGGCGTATCATTAAAATAAATCGGTTTAAGCCCCGAAATAATCAAAGAAAGTCCTTTGGTAATATATAACATCCCTAAAGTAGCAATAAAAGGTGGAATTTTCATCCTAGAAATCATGATACCGTTAGAAAAACCGGCAGAACTTCCCGCCAAAACACCGCCAATCACACCAATCGGAATGGGCAATCCCATATTGGTAATAAAAACGCCCGTCATCACCGCCGAAAAAGTCATCACCGTGCCTACTGAAAGATCAATTCCAGCGGTAATGATGACAAAAGTTGCCCCTAAAGCAAGGACACCGTTAACAGATGTCGCCAGCAAGATGCCGACAAAATTGTCAAAAGTGCGAAAATAAGGAGAGGCAACCGAAAAGCCGATAACCAAAACTATTAAAGCACCAAAAGCCATAAATCGTTGCATAGCATCGGAGCGGAATAAATTGTTGGTAGATAGGGCGTTATTTTTCATAGTATTTTTCCATTAGAAAGTTTTATAGGATATAGATATGCGTACCGCACGCGTTTTTGGCTTGAGTGCCGTGACCAAGCCGAATGCCTAGCGTGAGCAAAACATTCTTCACTCAAAAAAAATGCTGACCATCGGCACGCAAGATAAAATCAGGGGCGACGCGGTTGCGGAGCAATCAATCCGATTTTATTGCGTTATATCGCCTCGCATTGTGGCAAATCTCATAATTTTTTCTTGAGTCATTTCTTGTGCCGATAAAGTGCCTGTAATTCTGCCTTCGCACATCACCACCACACGGTGACTCATGCGTAAAATTTCGGGCAATTCGGAGGAAATCATAATAATAGATTTGCCGCGCGCAACCAAATCGTTGAGTAATTTGTAAATTTCACTTTTAGCACCCACGTCAATGCCGCGTGTGGGTTCATCAAAAATCAGAATATCGGTATCGGCGGTTAGCCATTTGCCGATAACCACTTTTTGCTGGTTTCCACCGGATAAAAACTTGACCTTTTGAGTGATACCGGGCGTTTTTATATTAAGAGCTTCCACTATTTCTTTGCTTGTATTGACTGTTTTCTTGAAGTTAACCCAAACATAATTTTTTAGGAATTTTTTCATGCTCGCCATTGCCGTGTTTTCCGTAATATCCATCCCTAACATGAGTCCATACCGTTTGCGGTCTTCAGATAAATAGCCAATACCATAAGTAACCGCATCTTTTGGTGTTTTTATCGGGGTTTTTTTACCCTTGATATAGATGTCGCCGGAGACAAAACTATCTGCGCCAAAAATTGCGCGTGCCACTTCTGTGCGCCCCGCGCCCATCAGACCGGCAAAGCCTAAAATTTCGCCCTTCTTTAAGACAAAGTTAATATCTCTCAATATTTTTCCGCGGTTGAGGTTACGAACCTCCAGCACAATTTCTTCACTGGGGTTTTCCGGAATTTCCGGTTCCGCTTCATAAATAGTTCGCCCGACCATCAAGCTGATAATTTTGTCTATATTGGCTTCTTCAATGGTTAATGTGTCAATCGTTTTCCCGTCACGCATAACGGTAACTCTATCTGCTATGAGTTTCAACTCTTCTAAACGATGTGAAATATGAATAATTCCCACGCCCTTTTCACGAAGTTGCCGAATAACCGCAAAAAGGTCTTCGATTTCCGAATCGGTGAGTGCGGCGGTCGGCTCATCCATAATTAATACTTTCGCGTTAAATGACAAGGCTTTAGCAATTTCGACCATTTGTTGTTTGGCAACGGTAAGATCGGCAACTTTTGTGTTTGGGTCTAAGTTCAGGCTAAGCATTTCAAAAAGACGTTTCGCTTCTTTATTTGTGGTTTTATCATCCACGATAAAAGCGATTTTTTCTCTCGGTTCACGCCCGATAAATATATTTTGTGCAATGGTGAGGTGAGGCATGAGATTCAATTCTTGATGAATGATACTAATGCCCAAGTTTTGAGCCATACGCGGGTTTTGAATGTCTACATCTTGACCGCTAACATAAAGATGCCCTGCGTTTTTGCTGTAAATTCCCCCGATGATTTTCATTAAAGTAGATTTACCCGCGCCGTTCTCGCCGACCAAAGCATGCACTTCACCGGCGCGCAACTCGAATCTGGCTTGATTTAATGCAAGGACTCCTGGAAATCTTTTTTCGATTCCTTCCATTTTGATTAAAACTTCACTCATGGGTAAACCTCGCTAGTAAGAAAAAATTTTGCGGCACTTCACACATGCCAAACAGAAAACCTAAACGTATAAATTATTTATCTAGCCATATCGTTCTGCGTCAGCATCTCTCCGCTTGACGCTCTAACAATCATCTCAACCGGCAATATAATTTCTTGACAAGGAAGATTTGTTGTGCCTTTTACGCGATTGAGGAGCAATTGAGTTGCTTGTTTTCCTATCTCTAAGGCTGTTTGCATTGCAACGGTAAAAAACGGGGATATTGTAAAAGTTGATGGAATATCGTCTAAAGTCACTAAAGCAATATCCTCCGGAACGCGTATATCTTTTTCATTTAAAAGTTTCATCGCACCGATGGCGATAAAGTTGTTTGCTGTAACCAAAGCGGTTGTGTCGGGGAGTCTTATCAGCATTTCTTCTGCCATTTTATAACCGGACTCTTGAGTATATTCGCCCCAAATAACTTCCTCGGCTGTCTCTGGCAATCCTGCATCATGCAATGCGTGGCGGTATCCAGCTACGCGGTCAATAGATGTTGATATATTTTGCGGACCAGAGAGCATCACAATTCGTTGATGTCCCAAAGATAAAAGGTGTTCCGTAATCAAATAAGCTCCCTCTTCGGAATCAGAGCGAACAATATCGACATCCACCCCTGAAACATGACGATCCATCAAAACAATGGGGATATTTTGTTTTTTTACGAGCTTAATCGGTTCGGGGCTACTTGATGTAGGTACTAATAATATGCCATCCACTCTCCTCTGCAAAAGCATTTGGAGATATTGCTCTTGTTTATCGTCCGATTCATCTGTATTACATAAAATAGTTGAATATCCGTTCGCTTGTGCTATATCTTCTATCCCCCGCGTCACCGTTGTCCAAAAAGGATTGGTAATATCCGTAATCACCACAGCTAAGGTCATCGTCTGCTTAGAGCGCAAACTTAGCCCCAGCGTATTGGGAATATAGCCCAATTCATTAACAGCCGTTTCTACGCGCGTTCTGGTCGCCTGACTCACATAATCGGAATTATTGATTACGCGCGAGACGGTAATAGGGGCTACTTCGGCTAATTTAGCAACATCACGAATGGTGGACATAGGCAAGTTATCTCTTTATGGTATGCGTATCATGTTACGCGTACCATAGTAGCATTATATGTATTCAGAGTCAAGTGCTTTTTCGTATTATTTTTCCAGACACTAAAAACGCGCGCGTTATGAATTTCATTTCTAAGAAAACACAGGATAAGCATATCGGCATATGGGCAGTCTGTTGAAATTCTGAGAACTAAGTAAAAGCGTTTAACGACAATTAGAATTACCCATCAACGACAACTAGAAATGCCCACGCAAGGGG
>CAZAWS010000219.1:0-4019 GCA_964488755.1 uncultured Anaerolineaceae bacterium
AATAAATTTAGACTGCCCCTCCCCGAAGCATGTTTCTGGGGAGTTTTTTTGTAGCTTTGTCGTGTCGGTAGATCGAGTAACTTTTGGAAGTTTGATAATAGGTTTTTAACAAAAAAGAGACAAGTTCCCCAAAACTTGTCTCTTGCAAACTTCTCACTTGTCTCTCTCTAAGGCGTAGCTGTCCCGATCCCAAAAAGAGAGAAGGGCGTAGATGTAGGCACGGGCGTATAAGGTGTGCGTGTGGGGCGCGGGGTGCTGGTGGGCGGCGTTGTGGGCGTGGGCGTTTTGCTCGGGGGGAAAACTTGCGTAGGGGTCATCAAAATTTCGGGCGGATAAAGCTCTAGCATGGCATCGTACCAACTTAAATTATCTTTAAGCGCAAATTGGGTATAGCGCGTGCCATTATAAAAATTGCGCCAATTAGAGAGTGCGGGCAAACGTTGCCAACCGTGATTTTGGGCAAGGGCAGTAAAATTGACCCAATATCCCGAAGGGACAGGGGCAAAAGAACCGCCCGCTTCGTAGCTGGTGGGGTCAAGATTATAGCGGGTGCTTAAATCCCAAATTGGATCATGAAGCGGCATGCCCATTGAGCCATCTTGAATTTGGGCGTGTAGGTAGAGATTCCAGAAAGTTTCTTGTCCGATTTCATGCCGTGCTGTTACCATCCAGCCTGCGCTGGTGATGAGGGGGTTTAATGAAAAAGCGCGCCCAGTATAGAGCCAATCATCATCCATGCCGGGGTCAAGGGTGGTGGTTAGGGGAATGAAAGCATTGTCGAGATTAGCTAGTGTATCCCAGCCAGTGCGTGTGATGGTATTTTCGCGCAAGGCTTCAAAGGCTTCATTTACTGCATCATGAAGTTGGGGGTAGGGTGCTTGCACATCATCCAGCTCAACCAAGTTCTGACGTACAGAGAGTGCTTCGGGGGTAGAGATATTTTCTTCCCAAAGTGGGGTAGGCGTGAGTGCAGCCGATTGCTCGTAGCTTTCTGGTAATTTTTTCGGGAGTGGGTCTGGAAGCCAGAGCATCCCGTTTAGCGTGCCAAGTAAGGGGAAAGGTTGAAGCAAAAGTGCGCCATCAAGGCTATAGGCAGTGAGATAATTCTCTTTATCGCTTTCTAGCATTGTCAACAAACTATCGCCGCGCGCGTTCCATGTTGCCCAATCGCCTTCGCCCACCCATGAGGCGGGGATATTGGGACTCTCTGCATTCCACAAATAAATGCCGCTAGGATGGCTATCGTAGGTATTAGATGCCCATACCAGCTTGCTTCCATCCCGTGACCATATAGGATGTGATTCAACCGCGTTGGGCGTATTGCTGATATTTAAGGAGCGGCTTCCGCTGGTATTATCTAAATCGGCGAGATAAATATCGCTATCTCCGCCGCGTGTAGAAACGAAGGCGATTTTCCGCCCATCGGGTTCCCATGTTGGGGAGTGGTCGGCGGCGGCATTATTGGTTAAACGAATGGCATTAACGCTACTATCACTAATCGGTTGAACAAGAATTTCAAGATTGCCATCAAGATAGCTTTCTGTCGCAATCCATGCGCCATCGGGCGACCAAGTTGGCGAGCCATCGTAGGTTTTGGTTTCGGTTACGCGGGTGGTTTCTCCGCTGGCAATTTCGAGCAGGTAAATATCCCAGTAGCCACTGCGGTTAGATGCAAAGGCAATTTTCTCCCCATCTGGGCTAAGGGCGGGGGAGACGTCGTCCCAGTCACCCGCAGTAAGGCGGAGCATGGGTTGGTCTATGGGGGAGTAGGCAAAAAGATGGGCGTAGTTGCCCTCGGTGAGTGAGAGTAAAAAGATACCCGGAAAATCGGAAAAGATGACGGGCGTGGGCACGCTTTTTGCATCGGGTGCGAAGGGAGTTTGGGTAGCAGCACTCGGTGTAAACGCGGGCGTTTCGGTGCCGCTCGTAGCGCATCCTGCTAAAGCCAGTACAATGATTAGGGCAAAAACCGCCTGCATTGCAGAATCCCAAATCCCATTTCTTCTTTTCATTTTTTACTCAGGGGTAATTCAAATTTTAATTCTCGGCGGTCGGTGTCGTCTACGGGGATATCGAGCCGAAAAAGTTTTGGGTCTTCTTCATCAATCGGAGGGTAAAAAAGGCGCATAAAAAGTTGATATTCGCCGGCTTGTTTTTCGGTGCGCAAATGCACGGTGAACTCTTGTTTCCACGTCATGGGTTCAATAATGCTGGCGGCGGCGCACTCTGCGCCGCTGGGGTCAAGAATGACCAAATCGAGATGCGGGCGGGTCAAGAATGGCGTCATTTCAAGGTTAACGCGCACCCGTTTTGCATCGGGGTATGGTTTTGCGCCTAAGCCTATAATGCGCGTTTCTTCGGGCGATTTTCTTTCAGTATTGACATCATCAAGATCAGGGAAGAAAAAAGCGTTGGCGGGATCGTTTTCGTCAGAAATTCTACAGGTCATAGTTTTTAGTTGGGTAGTTTTTAGTTAGGTCGTTAGCATACCAGAAAATTTCTGGCGGGTCATTGGGCTAATTGGGCTAATAAATTTTCAAAATCTTCGGGGTAGGGGGCGGTAAAAGAAAGCTCTTTTTTATTAATAGGGTGAACGAAAGTTATCTGATACGCGTGCAGAGCGGGACGCGTGATCAAATCACTTTCTTCTGCCCCGTATAGGATGTCTGCCACAATCGGGAAATCCAATGCAGAAAGGTGGACGCGTACCTGATGCGTTCTGCCCGTCTTTGGCTTTGCTTCAATCTTGGCGTGATCTTGATACCGTTTCAGCACCTTAAGTGCGGTAATAGAGTGTTTTCCGCGGTGTTTATCTACAACAGTGCGATGTTTTCTTCCCACGTTCGGGTGTAGTGAATGTTTTGCCGTGTACTCATTCCATTCGGGGGTATCTTCAACGACTGCGTGATAAATTTTATCAATTTCACGTTTTTCAAATTGGGTATTCAAATGCCGATGCGCTTCTGGGTTACGCGCGAAAACAATCACGCCCGAAGTGACTTTGTCTAGTCTATGCACGACCCAAATTTTGCCAAATTTTTTCTCTAAGATTTGACGCAAATAGGGCGCGTTTTGATTCCAGCCCTCAACGAGAACAGAAATCCCGGCGGGCTTATTAAGAACGATAATATGCTTGTCTTGATAAATGATATTTAACATGGGTGTATTATGCCATAAAAAGTTGATGGAGGTTTACGTTCTTTTCAACGCGAATGTTCGCGAATGAGCGAATGACGCGAAATTTTCATTGTTTTTGTTTTGTAATTGCCCCACCCCGAAGCTCTAGCCGCTGTCTCCAGCGGCGGTCTTCACGTAACCCGCCGCCGAGGACGGCGGCTAGAGCGTTTTTTCGAGCTGGGAGTGTGACCCATTAGATTTCTTTTTTTTCATCAGACTCTTTCCAGTTTAAAATACTCGCCGCATTATAGATGATGAAGGGGAGATGGTCAAAGAGAGGTGGTAAAATCCACTTATTAAAATTGTAACCGTTCAGCCCCCCCACCTAGCCTCCCCCAAAATGAGGGATGAATTGGTTCTCCCCCTGTTCTGGGGGGAGTTAGAGGGGGGAGGGGAGTGAATGATTACTTAAAATTTTCACTTGAAGGAGCGTCAAATGAGTTCAATTTTTCCCAGTTTAGAATGGTTAGAAGATTTAAAAGAAAAACTAAATAACGATGACGATTATGCCCGCATCGCCAGAAAATGGGAAGGGGATATGCTTTGTCACCTCACCCCAGATGATAGTCTTAAGGAAGAAAGTCTCCTTTATATTGACCTTTGGCATGGAAAATGCCGAGAAGTCGCCGTATGGGATGAAATAGGTGATAAAGAGCCTGCTTTTATTCTCAAAGCCGTTTATGGTGATTTTTTGAGTATCTTGCAAGGTAAACTTGATCCTCGCTCTGCGATGTTTACAGGAAAGTTGAATATAAAAGGCAATATCGCTACGATTATTGTTAATGCCCCCACCGTTTTAGATTTTGTTCGCTGTGCGAGCGAAGTAACGGATGAGGTTGTGT
>CAZAWS010000220.1:0-4017 GCA_964488755.1 uncultured Anaerolineaceae bacterium
AATTCATTAGGAGGCAAAAATGACACGAGCAAGTGGACCTGATATTAGTTTTTACCAAGACGATGATGATAATCCGGGAACCGTTGATTTTGAAAAAATGAAAACGCTTTCAGATTTTGTAATTATCCGCGCGGGGCAAAATACTTGGCTTGACCCTAAATTCAAATTATTCTGGAAAGACTCAAAAGAGGCTGGTTTAGTACGCGGCTCTTATTGGTTTTACGATAGCCGAAGTAAACCAAAAGATCAAGCCAAACTTTGGCGAGACGCTTTAGGAGATGATAGGGGAGAATTGCCTCTATGCGCCGACTTTGAAGAACACTATGGTGGACCTTACGAAGGTTGGAAAAAATGGGTTAGTTTTTTAGAGTATCTAAAAGAATTTATGCCTGAAAAAGAAATTGTAGTCTATACAAATTATTATTATTGGAAAGAAAATGCACCAGACCCAAATACCCAGCCAGATAGTTTGGCGTATTTTCACCGATACCCGCTCTGGATAGCGCGCTATCAAGCAAGTAAACCTTTGGTGCCTGCACCTTGGGAAGAAGATGAGTGGACTTTTTGGCAATACACCGAGCATGGGGATGGTCCAGCTTATGGCGTGGAATCTTTAGGCATTGACTTGAATTATTTCAATGGCACTCCCGAAGAATTTATTAACCGTTTTGACATTAAGCCCTCTCCTTCTGTTCCTGCAACCTACAAAGTTGATTTGAGTTTGCGCACAGAGCCAAATAAGGAAGCTGATGTCTTGGGCACTTTGGTTCACGATGAACTCTTAGAAAAATTAGAATCTGATAGCGAAGGTGATTGGTTAAAGGTCAAACGAGAAAGTGGGAAAGAAGGATGGGTATCTACACAGTATTTGATTAAGCAAGAAGAACCTGACCCTGACCCTGACCCTGACCCCGACCCTGATCCAGACCCCGATCCAGACCCTGAAAGGAATTGGGGGGTAGTTGTGCCCCCTGCCGGCTTAAATGTTCGTGAAGGTCCTGGTGCTCATTTTGCTGTAGTTGGCACCCTACAAAAAGGCGAAGTCGTTAAAGTGCTTGAATTTAACGATGACGAAAGCTGGGTAAAAATCTTCGAAGAAGATGATGATTTGACGGGCTGGAGCGATTCTAGCTACTTTACTTTTTCTGAAGAAAAGCCAGATGGTCCCGACCCTGACCCTGATCCCGACCCCGATCCTGACCCCGATGAGGAGTGGTACCGAGTAACAGCTTCTGCGCTAAATGTGCGCGAAGGCGACAGTACATCAACCGAGGTAATCGGAAAGCTTTACTATAACGACGTGGTTGAGAAACTTGAAGAAAATGAAGATGGCACTTGGTTTAAGATTCGCAGCGAAGATGACTTGGTTGGCTGGGTTTCTGCCGCTTACTTAGCTGAGACAGATGCACCAGACCCAGACCCTGATCCCGACCCGGACCCAGATCCAGCCCCTGACCCCGAAACAAAAGACAATCTTCTCGGACGGCACCAAGTTACCACCAGCTCTTTGCGAGTGCGTGAGGAGCCAAATAGCTCAGGTAATGTACTCGGCTCTGTAGGTATGGACGATATTCTGTGGGTAGACGAAGTAACAGAAGAAAGGGATTGGCAAAAAATCACAAAAGATGATTTAGTAGGCTGGTGCTCTGCAGAGTATCTAACTCGCTACCCTCAACGTAAAGAGGTCAACCAAAAGTATTTCCACGGGGCAGTGCGCTATATTCGTGAGGTCTATGAGACCCCGCGTAAAATGATCGCCCATATTTTCGTGATTGATATGAGAAAAAAATTGGAGTTCCTTGTAACACCGCCAGACCATAATATAGACCCCGCTCCTCTTTGTTCACGAACAACCACTGAATTCATGGCGCGAGATGGCGTTCATATCGCGATTAATGGCGATGGCTATCAATTTGCCAATATACCAGGGTTTTCTTGCCCTGAGGGAAGCGACCAACTCGACCCCAACAGCTATGCGGCATCACAAGGAAATATATATTCTCAGCGCATGAACGCCGATCGCCCCATTATGTATATCAACAAGAAAAACGAAGTTACCTATAATAAACCCAAAGGTAGCGTATACAATGCCATTTCAGGGGATAGAACATTGGTTGAAAAAGGCAAAGCAGTCTCAGGCTTAGATAACACCACTCTCCATCCACGCAGTGCCGTTGGCACCAATCAAAATGGCAGATGGATGATAATGATCGTTGTAGATGGCAGACAACCGGGATACAGCGAAGGTGCCACCCTTAAAGAATTGGCAGATATGATGATTAAGTATGCTGGCGTTTATAACGCAATTAATCTCGATGGCGGTGGCTCGTCTGCACTTGTGATTGAGAAAGACGGAGAACCTTTCTTGCTAAACTCCCCCATTGAAGATGGAATCGGCGGCAAAGAACGCAAGGTGGCGAACCATCTAGGCGTTACCGTAAAATAAGACCCCAAAATTCGATAGTGGTCTTTAAGTAAGTGATGGCTTGGAGTCCGAAATCTCCCGATTTTGGGTTTTTAGCAAAAAGCCAAAGTCTGGAGACTTTGGACTCCGTTTCTACGAAAAAACTTATTGCTTACTTTAAAACCACTACCCAAAAGTTCAAATAAAAAACGCCGTAGTTATCAAAACTGCGGCGTTTTTCTTTAAATATCTTAGCATTACACTGCGATGCAGTGTCCCTTACTCATTCACAGCCGCCAACCGATCAGCCTCATCTCGCGTAATTAGCTCTTCAATGAATTCGGCTATATCGCCTTCCATCATGCCTTGTAAATTATAGGATGAGTGATTAATACGGTGGTCAGTGACGCGTGATTGAGGGTAATTATAAGTGCGGATTTTCTCAGAGCGTTCGCCCGTACCAACTTGTGAGCGGCGGTCGGCTTCTCTTTTGGAACGGCGTTTTTCTTCTTCGGCTTCATAGAGGCGAGCACGCAGAATTGACATGGCGCGGAGCTTGTTTTGCAACTGTGAGCGTTCATCTTGGCAAGCGACCACTATTCCACTCGGCTCATGCGTAATGCGGATGGCTGTAGAGTTCTTTTGCACACTCTGCCCACCTGCGCCCGCAGATTTATAAACGTCAATGCGTATATCTGTTGCGGGGATTTTGATATCGACTTCTTCAACTTCTGCCAATACAGCAACGGTGGCTGTGGAGGTGTGAATACGCCCCTGCGACTCAGTGCTCGGCACGCGCTGAACACGATGCACTCCCGATTCAAATTTGAGTTTAGAATATGCGCCATCGCCTTTGATAAGGAAGGTGATTTCTTTAACGCCGCCAATGCCGATATTGCTCTGCGACATAATTTCAGTCTTCCATTTTTGATTTTCTGCGTAACGAGTATACATTCGGTAAAGATCGGCGGCGAAAAGTGCCGCTTCGTCCCCGCCTGTGCCCGCGCGGACTTCCATGATTACGTTTTTGTGGTCGCGTGGGTCTTTGGGGACAAGTAAAAGTTTGATTTCATTTTCTAGCGGTTCTACTTGAGGCTCTAATTCTGCCAATTCCATTTCGGCAAGTTCAAGCATTTCTTTATCGCTTTCGTTTTCGATCATGACGCGGGCTTCTTTGATGCCCGCGAGCAACTCCCTATATTCGCGCGCTTTTTCAACAATAGGCTCAATTTCGGCGCGTTCTTTGCCGATTTCCGCGGCGCGCAAATAATCATTGCCGACCTGCATTAGTTCATCGTTTAATGCTGTGTAATGTTTTTCTATACCATCTAATTTTTCAAGCATAATAATCCTATATTTAAATGCAAAGGTCGCTAAGAAAGAACAAAGGAAAACCTCTTTCCTAGAGAACCTTCATGATCTTTGTATTTAAAAAATCCTTACCCAATTCTTAGCGAAGATAAAGCCATTGAAAGAATAATAATGACCGAAACCACGATTACGATCATTCGCATTTTCGTTGCTTGGCGCGCTTTATAGGTAGATTCCTTTTGAGGTTGTGTCTTCTTACTTTTCTTCTTTTTCTTCGTCATTCTTTCCTCTTAGATAATTTC
>CAZAWS010000221.1:0-4012 GCA_964488755.1 uncultured Anaerolineaceae bacterium
TATAGCGTAGCGGCATTTGCGTTGAAAGCTTAAGGCGTAATTTTAATATGGCTGAACGCTTACAAAAAATAGTATATTGGAGATAAAAATATGACTCAAACTTTAAAAATCGTCATCCCCATGGCGGGATGGGGGACACGAATGCGCCCTCATACTTGGTCGAAACCAAAACCCCTCGTTAGTGTGGCGGGAAAAGCCTCTCTTGATCATCTGATGGATACTTTTGCCTCTCTCCCCGATAGCTTTGATGTGGAATACGTTTTCATCGTAGGTCCTCATTTGGGTGAAACGCAAATCCCCGCGTATATTTCTGAGCATTATCCTGAAATTACCGCACATTATATTGTTCAAACCGAGATGAAGGGACAATCACACGCCATCTATCTGACCAAAGAATATCTTGAAGGTCCAATGATGATGATATTCTCTGATACGCTCATCGAAACTGATTTCAGCTTTTTAGATGAAGAAAAAGCAGAATTGGTCGCTTGGGTGAAAGCCGTTCCCGACCCACGCCGATTTGGGGTTGCCGTTGCAGATGATGAGGGGAAAATCAGCAGTCTTGTTGAAAAACCCGATAGTGTAGAAAACAATCTCGCTTTGGTGGGGTGCTATTATTTCAAAGAAGGTGCCGATTTAGTCTCTGCTATCGAAGAGCAAATTAAGCGTAATGTGATGTTGAAAAATGAATACTTCCTCGCAGATGCGATTAATATCATGCTCGAAAAGGGTGTTAGGGGTCGCGTAGAAACCATCGGCGATTATTGGCTAGATACAGGCACAATTGATGCAACCTTAGAAACCAATGCAAAAATGTTGGTACAGCTTAGGGTTGAAGACTTAAAAGTTGAAGGCGAGAATGTTGAGATTGTTGAGCCAGTTGCTATCCACCCTTCGGCAAAAATTAGCAATTCAAAGATTGGACCTCATGTCTCTATTGGCGCAAATTGTGAGATTAGTGACAGTCAGATTGACGATAGCATTATTGAAGCAGAGACGCGAATTCATGCCTCTGCGTTAACACATTCTTTGATTGGATTCCAAGTTCAAATTGAAGGGTGTGGCAAGGATGATGCGCCATCAAGCGTGAATATCGGGGATAATTCTTGGATAAAGTAGTGCCTAGATTAAATGAAGTTCCATCTTGTTTTCACTTGAGAAAGGCGCGTAAGCAATACCAGAGGTAAATAGATGACTTTTTCTAAAACCCAAAGCACTAATGAAGAAACGGTGACTGTTCTTATATCTCGAAAGGTCAAATTAGGGCGAGAGCAAGAGTTTGAAATCTGGGCTTTGGGAATTTCTCAAGAAGCGCATAAATTCGATGGATATCTTGGCATGAAGATTCTTCATCCTTCAGACCATATTCATTCAGATTATGTGGTCATTATCAGATTTGATCATTATGAGAATTTAGAAAAGTGGGAAGATTCTTCAGTGAGAGCAAAGTGGATTGAAAAAGCATTTGACTTTACTGAAGGAGATGTTCAAATACAAAAAATAACGGGGCTAGAGTATTGGTTCAGATTACCAGAGACGCCATTAGAAACTCCACCGCCTCGTTATAAGATGGCAACAGTTACCTTTTTGGCACTTTTTCCAACAATTAATCTTGTAGATTTTATACTAAGCCCTTTGTTTGAAGTTTTGCACTTGCAGAACATATTTTGGATGGCTGTACAGGTGATGGTTACGGTTACTCTAATGACTTATTTAATTATGCCTTTTATGACACGTTTATTTGCGCCTTGGCTATACAGAATGCACAAGTAGATTATTTTTCCTTCGGCAATTCAAAAAAGGGATTCTGCCGCGGATGTTGACCGAAGGCACTCAAGTTGAATTCGCGCGTGCGTCGCGGGATATCATCCCCTTAAAATGCGCGTACCATCTCCCTCCAGAAATCATCTTTTTCTCCGGGCACAAAAGGCGTATAAATCGTGATGCGGTCTACTATACCCTCGTAGCGTTTTTTTAATGCGGCAGGTAAATCGGCGGGAGAATCAGCGTAGGTGACGAATTCTTCGAGCATCTCATCGGTGATGAGCATGGGCATTTCAGCCCACTCTCCTTTGGCAACGTGAGCGCGCAATGTGTCGGCGGTATCGCCCCAGCCGTAGAGATTCATGACCCGTTTATAGGAGGGCGTTGAGGCATAAAACGCAATTTGCATCCGTGCCTGATTGGCTTCTTCGGGCGTGGTGGCGACAAAAGCCGTGAGCGAGATTGCCACATCTGCCCGTGTGCGATTGGTTTTTGCCGCACCTTCTTCGATGGCGGGAATAAGAATTTCTTGCAAATAACGAGGGCTATTAAAAGGGTGCGCGTGGAAGCCATTACAGATTTCTCCAGCTAAACGAGCCAGACCAGTGTTGACCCCTGCAATATAAATGGGAATATCGGGGTGTTCAATTTTGCCGGGGTCGAAAAAAGGCGTCATGAGGCGCAATTTATAGTATTCCCCATTAAAACGCAATTTTTCACCCGTTTGCCATGTATGCCACAAGGCACGGATTGCGCCAATTTGCTCGCGCAATTTGTCAACAACAGAGTCTGGCCAAGGCATCCCGAAGCGTTTGGTGATATGTCCCTTAACCTGCGTGCCTAGCCCTAAGATAAAACGTCCTTCTGACTGCGCGGCTAAATCCCACGCGGTATATGCCATATCCCCGGGCGAGCGGGCAAAAGAGATGGCAATGGCTGTGCCCATATTTATTTTGGATGTATTATCGGCAATCAGCGGATGGGGTAAAAAAGCATCGTGTTGGGTTTCGGTTGTCCAGAGTGTGTCGAAGCCCATATCTTCCGCCGCACGCGCCACTGCGGGGACATTTTTCAAGTGCATTGGGGGCAATACTGCATCAAATTTCATTTTTTAGTCTCCTTCTGAACCGCCAAGATGCCAAGCATGTGAAGAAAAACTTTAAAACTTGGCGGTTATCTCTTAGTCACTTAAAATATACGCCATCACCCATTGCGTTGTTGCAATTAGCGCGTCTGTGTGCGTGCGTTCGTAATTATGCGAAGCATCTACGCCAGGACCAATTAGCGCATGTGCAAAATCTGCGCCCGCCCGCATCGCCGCGCTCGCATCTGAGCCGTAGAAGGGGTAAATATCTACCTTGTGGGCAATTTCGTTTTCCTCTGCCAATTTTCGCAAATGATTCGACAAGCCGTGATGGTAGGGTCCGCTACTATCTTTCACGCAGATTGTTGCGTGGAACTCGTCCGATGTTTGTCCTGCGCCAATCGCCGCCATATCTACAGCGACCAATTCGGATATATCGGAGGGAAGCCCCGCCGGTGCGCCATGCCCAACTTCTTCAAAATTGCTGATTAAGAAATAGACGGGGCGCGCGGGTCTCAAACTTGCTTTCGTTATGGACGCGATAGCCGCGAAAATAGGCGCGATGCCTGCCTTATCATCCAAGAATCTGGAGCGGATGAAGCCATTTGTGACCTCAACGCGCGGGTCGAAAGTGACAAAATCGCCAACCTGAATCCCTAGCTCCCGCGTTTCCTCAGCCGAGGATGTGCGTGCATCCAAGCGAATTTCCATTGCCTCTTCGCTACGCTCTGTTTTGCTCGTTTCTGCTCCGTAAACATGTACGGAAGCCTTGTTGACCATATAAGAACCGCGAATTTTTTCTCCGCTTTGGGTCAATACCCAGCAACCTTCGGTCTCAACGCCATTTAAGGTTAGCCCACCGATTTTTATCATTTCTAATCTGCCACTTGGTTTGATTACTTTCACCATTCCGCCAAGCGTGTCTACGTGGGCGGTGAGTGCGCGGGCTTTTTCTGAGCCTGATGAAGAGTCCCATTTAATAATCAGCGAACCTTTATTCGTTCGCCACATCGTCAATTCGGGGAATTGGGAGAAGGTCTCTTCGATAAACTTAATTGCCTGATCTGTGTATCCCGTTGGTGATGGGATGTTAAGTAGCTCGACGAGAAAGTCAGTCATTTCTTGGGTGTTGATTTTGGGGAGCATAAAAAATCCTTTTCTTGT
>CAZAWS010000222.1:0-4010 GCA_964488755.1 uncultured Anaerolineaceae bacterium
AAAAACTTCGCGCTCTTCCTGTCTTCGCGGTGAAAACAGGTCGTTTCTCACATTTCAAGATTTTTACAGAGTTTTTAGGATTTAATTATGCTGTGCCTGAAGTTTTTCGGATTTTTTGTTGGATGAAGAACCGCGGTGCGCGTTTTGGGCTGGGGTGCTAAATCCCACGCTGGGGATGTGGCGTGAATAAAAAAATGTGTAAGCCAGCGATAATGTTGATGGATGGCACGCAAGTTCAAATCACGCGCGGCGCGGTTTTTTAATCATCCAAAGCAAATAACAGTTAGAAAATCACTAAAGCGTACGATATTTATCATTGACTTTAGCGCAAGGATAGATTATTTTTATATCTGATACTTTCAAACTAATAAAGGAGAAATAAACATGGCTTTAACAATTACTGATGAGTGTATTTCTTGTGGTGCTTGCGAACCTGAATGTCCCACTGAATCAATTACCGAAGGCGACGAGATCTTCGAAATTAATCCTAACACCTGCGTAGAATGTGTTGGGCATTATGACGAACCTCAATGCGTAGAAGTATGCCCTGTAGACTGCATCATTAAATTAGAAGTATAGTTTTGATCTAAAGAAAACAAAAGCCGAGTGTTTTAGAACACTCGGCTTTTGTTTTTAATTTTGATGAATTATCGGTTAAAATATGGGGCGCAATCAATTTCAATCAACTATCCCTTAAAAATTATGAGACTGAAAACCCTTACTCTTGGACCTGTTCAGACCAATACCTATATTCTTGCTGATGAAAATAGCAAAGAAGCTGTTGTTATTGACCCAGCTTGGGATGGTGCAAAAATCGCCAAAGTTGCTCTCAAAGAAGGCTGGCGGATAAAAGAAATTTGGCTCACTCATGCTCACTTTGACCACATCGGTGGGATAGCGGAGCTAGTCGCTGCGCTCCCCGAAATTCCCCCTGTCTATCTCCATCCTGATGATTACGATTTATGGAAGGAAGGTGGTGGGGCAAAAAGATTTGGCTTTAGTGTTAATCCAGGTCCTGAACCGCAAGCTCTCTCTCATGGACAGATTTTGCAAGTTGGCAGATTTAAGTTTGAGACGCGCCATACCCCCGGTCATCGCCCCGGTCATAGTGTGTTTTATTGTGCTGATGAAAAAACCGCCTTTACAGGTGACTTGATTTTTTATCGCTCGGTTGGCAGAACCGATCTGCCCGGTGGTAACTGGGTAGTCCTCGAAAAAAGCATCCGTGAGCAAATATATACTTTGCCAGATGATGTGGGAATTTTCCCCGGACACGGTGATGCAACGAGCGTGGGCGATGAGAAGCAAGGTAATCCTTTTGTAAAAGCGGCCGAGTGATAGAATGGCGGAATTTTGCGTAAAATCCGTCTAATCTTTTTGATCCGCGTTCTATTTGCTCAGAACTGAACAGCCTTGCGTTATTGCGAGGCTTTTTCATTAAAGAATCTTTGCGTCTCTGCGTGAGTCGTTTTAGGTTTATACCCCCTGCCCACAACTCCTCGCCTCAAATTGGATTGTCGTGTGCTCAATCCCATAATTGTGAATTAAGCACTTTTTCAGGGCAGCCATTGTTTCCTCATATTTGACGTTTTCTTCTAAAACAGCGTGTGCGCTGAGGGCGATATGCCCAGAGCAGATGCTCCACACATGCAGATCGTGGATTTCTTTTACGCCATCAAATTTTTGTAGTGCCTCCGCAATTTTTGCCGAAGACATGCCTTCGGGAACGCCTTCGATGAGAATATGGAGTGATCCTTTGAGCAAACGCCATGAGCTGAGAAGAATTAGGATTCCAATTAATACACTCATCAGCGGATCGACCCAACTCCAGTCGGTGAAGTAGATGATTGCGCCAGCTACAACTACGCCCACAGAGGCGAGCGCATCACCGATGACGTGCAGGTACGCGCTCTTGACGTTCAAATCTTCTTGCTTGTGGGTGTGCCCTTCTTCACCATGTCCATCATTGTTATCATGTGAATGAGCGTGTCCGCCTAGCACAAAGGCAACAAAGAGATTGGCGACCAAGCCAATTACGGCGATTATCATTAATTCTACACTTTTGATGGCTTGCGGTTCTTGCCAGCGTAGCCATGATTCGTGAAAAATCTCGAATGAGATGTAGACCAGTGTTAGCCCATTAATGAGGGCGGCTAAAACTTCAAGTCGATGATAGCCGTAGGTGTGCTTATCATTGGCAGGACGCGCGGAGAGTTTGAGGGCGACAAAACTCAGGATAAGGGCGAAAACATCCATGAAAACGTGAGCGGCATCAGAGAGGAGGGCGAGGCTCCCCGTCCAGTAGCCGCCGATGACTTCGGCGAGGAGGATGAGGAGGGTGACAAAGATTGAGATCAGAAAACGTTTTTCTATACCGGTATCAGGATGAGGTCGCATTTGTTTGCCTTGTTGGGAATTAGGTAGATGTTGAAAGAGAAGGAAATCTTTGGGGTTGCACCGCGCCATTTTAGCAGAAATCCATCCGAAAAACAAAAAAAGATGTATAATGTTTGCACATTAACAATTTATCCTAATCACGGTACCTTTTCCCTCGGAAGGGAAGGTTTAATGGCGAAGTCGGTTGAAGTCCGACGCTGTCGCGCAACTGTAAGAGCCAAGTGCTCAAGCCAGGTCGCCCGCCCTGATTATTTCCCACAGACCTCGCAGAAAGGAGGTGGACTTCAGAACTTCGATTCTTAGCCCCTCCCCTGTCTCTATGGCAGGGGATTTTGATTCTTATACTAAAACTATTTTAAGGAATTCCCATGAAAAAACTATTTACCCTTATTTTTATCCTCAGCATTTTGCTGGGTGCCTGTACGCCCGCCGCAACACCAACCGTTTTGCCAGTTGTAGAAGAAGTTGCCCCGACTGAAGCCCCGCCAGAGCCTGAACCAACGGAAGAGCCAGAGGCACAAGTGCTGATTTTTGAAGATGATTTGGGCAATACGCTAGAGTTTACCGAATACCCACAAGTTATTTTGTCTATTTCACCTTCGACCACAGAGATATTATTTGCCATCGGCGCAGGTGATCAGGTTGCGGGGCGTGATGATGCTTCTATATATCCCGAAGAAGCCTTAGCTGTGCCTAGTGTTGGTGCGTTATGGGGCGATTTACCAACCGAAACCATTTTGGCTTTAGAGCCAGATTTAATCCTTGCCGCCGAAATCATCTCAGAAGAGCAGGCGCAGGCATTAAAAGATTTAGGGTTAAGCGTTTATTGGCAGGCTAACCCTGATAATTATGAAGAACTTTGGGATAATTTGCGCGAGATTGCGGCACTAACGGGGCATGAAGACGAAGCCGAAACTTTGATTCTTGACCTTGATGCTCGTGTAAAAGCCGTGCAAGATGTCGTTGCCCCCATTGCTGAGCGTCCCTCTGTTTTTTATGAATTGGATGCAACTGATCCCGCCAACCCGTGGACATCGGGCGCAGATACTTTTATTGACTATATCATTAGGGAAGCCGGTGGCGTGAATATCGCTGTTGCGTTGGAAGGCGACTATGCTCAAATTAGTGCAGAGGAATTGCTCGCGACAAACCCGGACGTAATCTTGCTTGCAGATGCCCTCTACGGGGCGACGGTTGAGAGCGTGGGTGCGCGCCCCGGCTGGGACGTGATTACCGCGGTGGCAAAGGATGCCATTTATGCCATTGACCCTAATATAATGAGCGTCCCTGGTCCACGATTGGTGGACGGACTGGAAGTAATGGCTAAATTATTGCACCCTGAGGCTTTTGAGTAATTTTCATGACTCTACTGCAAAAAGGGGCAAAGTTATCCTCTTCAAAAAAACAGATTCTTTAATATAATAGGTACATGTTCAAACCAAGCAAAAAACACCTTGCGTCAAACATGCGCTTAACGACAATTAGGAACAAACACTACAAAGCCCCATTTTTGTCTTTGATTTTTTAATACTTTTAAGTTTTTCTTTGCGTTCTTCGCTTCTTCGCGGTAAAGAATGAACAAAGTTTGTAAGCGTTCAGCCATATTAAAATTA